>JAJYZF010000083.1 GCA_021800165.1 Planctomycetota bacterium
ATCTTGACGTCGATCAACGGGGTATCACGGCCATCCACATACGCAAATCACGCCTCCGCCGACGCTTATTCATGCACTCTCGCAGGGTATGTATCTCAATGCCTGTGCGCAAAGGCTAAACTGTTACGATTAACCAAGGCGTGATGCATCTGCGGGTTTTATGACAAGGTAACCGCATCGGGAGTTTCCTGCTCAGCGGCGACGCCCCACCTCTATCCAATTCGAGAGTCGGTGCCCCTTCACCACACTGGTTTACCTTCCTGGACGGACATGTTGCGGCATCAGGCCTAGGCCGGCGACGCTCGAGCCCAAATTGAAAATCCTATCAAGATTGCGATGTAGGCGGGGGTATTCAATAATTCCGAGGGAGCGGACCAAGGTCGTGCCTACGCAGTCTCTTGGCTCTGGGCGAAGGCTAAAAACGCCACCTGGGACGTCCGTATTGCTACCAAGCTTTCGCTACGATACGTCGGCCCTGAGAGGGATTTAAAAATAGCCTGATGCGCTGCAGGCGTCATTTGCCCCGTACTCTTGAAAATTAAAGTTTACGTCGGCGGAACCGGTTCAATGGGATATCCGGCGGCCCGCAAATTGGCCAACTCGCTTTCCGCCAAGGCGCGTTGGCTTGGATTATGCAACTGGCTTAAAGATTTCTGGAATAATTCGATAGCACGCTGCGGCTTGGCTTCGTAGCGGGCGTAGATCAGCCCCAGTATCAACTGCACCTGATCCACCTGGCCGCCACGCGGATATACGCGAAGGTAATCTTCATACGTGGTGGCCGCAGCCGGATAGCGTCCCTCGGACATCAGTTGATTGCCAATATCCAATTGCACATCCTCCGGCAGGATCTGCGCGGGGTCCATACGCCGTAATTCCAAAAAGGCACTTGCCGCCTGGGCCAATTGATGATCACGACGCAAATTCATCACTGTTTCCCGCAGGCCGGCAATACGTGGGTCTGACGCACCGGCGAGCGTTCCCGCCCCAGTCGCCGCGACCTGAGCCGGCGGCGTTATCGTCACGGTACCTTTGTCGTGCATGAACGGATTATAGCCGCCGGCAACCAGACTTTGATATTGTCGCCGCCGCCGCCAGCGGTTCACCAGAGCCAGCAAATCATAATGGTCACGCGGCACCAGGTTCGCCCAGAGCACAACAAGCCCAACGACGATTCCGGTCAGATAACCGGTCAGGTGGGCAAAATGAGCCACGCCGTCACTGGTTTGGAGAACTTCTCCCAGCACGTCAAAAAATACAATTTGAAAGGCGATGAACCAGATACTGGGAATTTCAAAAATGCCAAATAGAAACCAGACCCGGATGTTGGTCAGAGGCAACAGCACCAGAAACAGCCCCACCACCGCGGCAATGGAACCCGATGCGCCCAGTGTTGGAGCCCCGGACGTGAGGGCCTGGCCGCAGCCCGCCATCACTCCCCCGGCAATATAAAAAAGCAAATAGGGCAGGTGCCCCAGTTTGTCATTGAGCGTATTGCCGAAAGCCCATAGAAAGATCATATTGCCCAGTAAATGGCGGATCAGGTGCGCATGGAGGAACTGATAGGTGACAAACTGATAGACCCGCAAATGTGTCGGCGTAAGCATCAGGCCTAGCCAGGCGCTACCGAGTCCCGACGGATCGGCGGGGGTATTGGACCGATGGCTGATAAAATAAATAACCGTACAGGCGGCAATAATGGCATAATTCATCCACGGGGTGCGCCGCTGAGGTGAATCCGTACCAATTGGAAACATAGACGCATACCCGCACTAAACCACCCGTCGGCCCGCCATAGCGGGCACGAGATACTTATTATTTGCGATAATGGCCGTCAGGTCAAACGCCGCTAAAAGGGAAGCCCCGTCACGGAGTGCCGTGCGGGGCTTGCGCGGGGGCGGAAAAGGAGTTGGTTCACCGGCGATCTTCAATGCACCGATCAACAGCCATCATCCCTTGTCCGCATAAGCTTTTAACGTGCACAGAGTTAAGAGTCTGTAAAACTTGCATTCGCGTTGGGCTCGCAACTGCGGTTAGCACAGGCCGCGCACGTGTACTGCTGGCTGATACAATCAGTAATGCGTTCCATCATCACCCTTGCGATGGCTTCATGGATCCCCAGTGGTTGGGTAACGTGGTAGCCGATGCCGGGATGGTCCTGCGCGGCCTCTGCCACGAGCCGTGGAATATCCGTTGTGCTGTGGCGCCCCGGGGAAAGAAAATACGGATGCACAATCACCGCCTTCGCCCCCTGGTGAACGCAGGCGGCAAAAGCCCTGGCAATACTCGGTTCGGCAATTTCCATGTGCGCAGCTTGAACGATTTTGTACCCGGAAACTCGTTTGAATACCGCCACCACTTCCAAGAGCATCCCATTGGCCGCACTGAATCGGCTGCCATGATCGACAATAACAATACCCGTTGAACTGGTGGAAGCTTCAATCATTGGTTGCTGGCCCCTGCTTGCATTTTTAATCCGCACCTCGTACACCTGTTATTGTAGCAAGGTGGAAGTCAAAAATCAGGTATCATGGCGGCAACAACAGTTTGCTTTGAAGATGGAAAGCTGGTGCTTATGAAAGCGATGATCATCACAGCCAATGGTGGCCCGGAGGTATTGGCTCTGCGGGACGTGCCGGTGCCGGCCGTTGGCATGGGGCAGTTATTGGTGAAGGTGCAGGCGGCGGCCGTGAATCCCATTGATTGTAAACTCCGTAAAACCGGGGCCTTTGGCTTCGGACCGGAAAGCATTCTCGGTTTCGACGTTTGTGGAACAATTGAACGAATGGGACCAGACGTCACTGGCTTTGCGGTCGGCGAGAGCGTTTATTATTCCCCCGATTTTTCCGGCCCCGGAGGTTATGCGCAGTACCATCTGGTGCAGGCCTCTTTGGCCGCGCCTAAGCCATCCACACTGTCTTTTATTGACGCGGCCGCCCTGCCCTTGGCCGGACAAATGGCCTGGGATGGAATTGTGGAACGCGGACAAGTTCGCCTGAGCGATACGGTGCTCATTCATGGTGCATCCGGAGGCGTTGGATCGCTGGCGGTGCAGTTGGCCCATGCCGCCGGAGCCTATGTCTTTGCCACATGTTCCGTCGCCAACGCAGGCTTGGTTCGGTCTTTGGGAGCTGATTATGTGATCGACCACGGCGCGGAGGACTTTGTCCAGATCATACGGGAACAAACCCACGGCCGTGGCGTGGATATGGTTTACGATTGCTTTGGGGGCGATCTGGTGGTTCGGTCCATGCCCATTGTGCGACCCTTGGGGCGTATCATCACCATCGTCAATCCGACCGGTGATTTAAGCGTTGGCTACCGCCGCAATGTCTCGATTCATTACTTATTTTTACAGCGCAGTCGCCGCACTCTCGAAGCCATTTCCAATCTCATTGAACGTCGACAAGTCAAGCCGGTGGTCAGTCGCGTGCTACCTCTGGAAGAAGCCGCCCAGGCGCATCGGCTCTTGGAGGCCGGCGGTGGTTTTGGCAAAATTGTGTTGACCGTTGGATGAGATAACGATGTGTGGCCCGTCTCATGGCTTGGCTCCATCCAGAAACCGGCGGTATTTGATGCGCAATTGCGCTGCCCCGTCCCCTCGTCCGGTGGCTTGCAGCCTCTTGAGATACTCCGGCAATGGAGAGCCAGGCCCGGCATTGGCATGCATCGGACCGCCCTCCCGGATAACCGTCCAAAGCGGGTCCACCACATCGCCGCCCAGCTCGGCCATCCGCTGCATCTGACCATCGTGCCACTGCATCAAGTACCACGCGGCCTGCCGACACAGTGCCGGATTGGCCGCCGCCAAGTTCTGTTGTTCATGAGGGTCAGCTTGCACATTGAAAAGCATTTCCTGGTCAAAAAGGTGGAATCCATCATGGTACGTGCGCATATAAAGCCAATCGCCCCAGCGTACACTGCGTTGGCATACGTGGGCACACTGGCTGAGCACCAGTGCCTCACGGCCGACGGCCTGACCATGCCGAATCGCCTGGGCAAAGCTCTGTCCATCCCATACCGGACATGGCGGGCGCCCCAGCAGGTCCATCAACGTCGGGGCCAGGTCCAACTGGTAATGCAATCCGCCCTCGACCGCATCCGCCTGGCCCCCAGGCCATTTGACAATTAGCGGAATATGGCACGTGCTTTCATCGGCGGTGCCGTGTTCGGCATAGATGCCCAATTCCCCCAAGTTTTCACCATGATCCCCGGACACGATAATCGCGGTTTGATCATAAACGCCCGCCGACTTGAGTTGTGCGATAATCCTTCCGATCTGGTCATCCACATACCGCACACCAGTATCATAGCCGTTGATCAATTTGTGCATATCCTGCAAATTGGTCACTTTTCCCGGCTGCCGCGGATAGCGTGGTGATTCGCCATCGTCATACATGTTGATATCCATTGAGCTGTGCGGACCGGTGATGCGGTTATGACGGCGTATCAGCGCAATATCATCCAGCCATGCAGGCAATGGTTCATTGGCGAAAGGTTCGCCATATTCCAGTGGCACACGGTACGGGGTGTGCGGATCCCAAAAATTGACGTGCAAATACCAGTTGTCGCGCGTCGCATGAGCCACCAGCCACTGATGGACCACCGGCATCACCTGCTCGGCGGATTCCATACCGCCCAAACCGGTGTTATGAATCTCGTTGAAACCGGCGTAGAACCAATGCGCCGCATGACGCTGGCCAAACGGGCTGATCATAGCCGTGTGCAGGCCCGCTTCCTGAAGTTGGCGCGCCAGACCCTGCTCGTCAAAAAGATCCCGAAATCCGCGGTTGGGCTGTATCCGGGGTTGGCCCGCTGTTCCACCGTGGCCCACCACTCCCGTCTGAATTCCAAAACGTCCTGAATAAAAACCTGTGCGACTCGGCATGCAAGGAGCGTCGGCCGCGTAAACCTTATCAAAACGCACGGCCTCGTGTGCCAGTGCATCAATGCACGGAGTGGTATTTCGATGGTAGCCGTAACACCCGAAATGATCCGGTCGCTGCGAATCAATGTCTATGTATAAAATTCGCATGAAATAAATACCTCCATGGCCCGAATCCTGCGGATTTCACCCGCAGCCCGCGCCGCCCACGGCACCACACCACGCAGGTAATTCTATCTGCCACGCGCCGGCAACGCCAGGGCCGATCCCGCAAAACAATTTTTCTAACCTCCGCGGCGATCCAGAAGGTTCGATACCAAAAAGCGTCTTCAGCGCTAGATCCGCCTACGGACGCCGCCGGAATGAACCCTTCGCCTGGTGCCATTGAATTCCTATTACCGGCGGGTTTAACACCCGCCAGCGTCTTCGCCTTGGCCTTAAGGCCCGTGAGCGGGTACGTGGCAACTCGCCGACTCAAGTCAACCACAAGTATTTTAGCGCGGTCTACCACACCGTGCGAGTCCATGTCATCAACCATCGGCCGTGGGATACGGTTACGTACCCATATCATGGCTGGCCAGATACTTTTTCTGCTCTGCGGTAAGAACGTCGATTTTGATACCCATGCTTTCCAGCTTCAGAGCGGCTACCCATTCGTCAATCGACAGCGGAACCTCATGCACGCGTTTGTCGAGCTTGCCTCGATTCTTCACGGCCCATTCGGTAGCCAAGGCTTGGACTGCAAAGCTCATATCCATCACCGAGGCCGGATGGCCGTGGGCTGCCGCAAGATTGATCAACCGCCCTTCACCCAATACTTGAATGCGATGCCCATTGGCCAACGTGTATTCATCCACGAATTCGCGCACACCCTTGCGGGAACTGACCGCCTTTTTACCCAGCGTGTCCAGGTCGACTTCGACATTGAAGTGGCCGGAGTTGCACACCACGGCATTATCTTTCATCCCTTCAAAGTGTTCCATCCGAATCACGTGCATATTGCCGGTAACGGTGATAAATAAATCTCCAACTTTGGCCGCTTCGCTCATGGGCATTACCCAAAAGCCGTCCATCGTAGCTTCAATGGCGCGAATCGGATCAATTTCGGTAACAATGGTGTTGGCACCAAGACCGCGCACGCGCGAGGCCACGCCTTTGCCGCACCAGCCGTAGCCGCATACCACCACTTTTTTACCGGCAATGAGATGGTCGGTGGCGCGAATCACACCATCAATAGTGGATTGCCCCGTGCCATAACGATTGTCAAAAAAGTGTTTGCACTGGGCATCGTTGACGGCGATCACGGGAAATTTCAGAATACCGTCCTTTTCCATGGCCCGCAGGCGAATCACGCCCGTGGTGGTTTCCTCCATGGAGGCCACCACGTTAGCCGCCAGATCTTTGCGGGTGGAATGGAGCAGACTCACCAGATCCGCACCATCATCCATAGTCACATTCGGCTTAAGGTCCAGGGCGGTGTTCATATGCCGATAATAAGTATCACGATCTTCGCCCTTGATAGCGTAGACACTGATGCCGTAATCCGCTACCAAAGAGGCGGCGTTATCATCCTGCGTGGAAAGGGGGTTGGAAGCACACAGCGCCATTTCCGCCCCGCCGGCCTGAAGAGCGCGGGCGAGATTGGCGGTTTCGGTGGTGATGTGAAGGCATGCCGAAAGACGACATCCAGCCAGAGGCTTTTCCTTCGCGAAACGCTCCCGCACCATTTTGAGGACCGGCATATCTTTATCCGCCCAGTCAATACGTTTTTTGCCTTCCGCGGCCAAGGACAAGTCTTTGACATCGTTGGGAACAACCATGAGAAAATTTCCTTTCTTAAAACTTTACCGCGTCTCGACCGGGCGACTTCGTCCGACCGACCGCAGTGACCAATTCCAGCGGACGCTGCGCCCGCATGACAAACAAATCAGGTATCGTCACTGGAAAATCCGCCGTGCGGGCCTTTTGGGCCGGCAGCGTATGCCAGGAGCATTTTATAAGGCCCGCTTCTTCGACCAGCGGCGTGAGGGCTTCCGGAGCAAAGCCCATCCACCGATGCCCCATTTTTTCACGGAACATTTCCACCTGGTGCGGAAGGAGATCCACCAACACCAACACCCCATCGGCCTTGAGCACCCGATAAATTTCCCGCAGAGCCAGAATCGGATCCGCAACATGGTGCAGCACCAGCGTGACCAAAGCCACATCCAGACTACCATCGGCGATGGGCAAATTTTCCAGACGACCGTGACGCAACTCCACATTGGCCAAATTCCGCGCTTTTACCCGAGCACCGGCGGCCTTGAGCATTGCCGACGACGCATCGACCGCGATAACGGCGCGCACGTGCGGTGCCACCAAGGGCAGCATGGTTCCGGTTCCCGTGCCTAAATCGCCCATGGTCCATTGCGGATTGAGCAGGGCGAGCATGGCCTCCAGATGAAAGCGATCACCGAAACACTGCCGGCGGATCACATCCCATTCGGGAGCGTTGGCACTAAAGAAAAAGTTATGATGTTCATCCCGGTGCCGTAAAACTTCCGCCAGTCGCCTGGAATCAGCGAGAATCTGCGAATCTCCGCCAAGAATCTCTCGGGTGAGCTGGCGAAGCTGACCCAAAGCACTGTGGCTGGTCGCGGTACTAAGCCGATAAAACATAGAGGTGCCGTCGCGACGAACCTCGGCAATATGGGCATCAATGAGAGTTTTTACATGTCGAGAAATGGTGGATTGAGGCAGTTTCAAGGTTTCGGAGAGTTCTCCGACGCGCAAACCCGGAGGTGCAGCTTCTTCCAACAGATGCAGGATACGCACACGCATCGGGTCGGCAAGCGTACGCAGCATCTCCACCCATTGGGTCGCGGCCGATGTATATCCGGAGGAAGCTTTCTGTGGCAATAATCCGTTCATCCGGATACAATGATATAGCAAAAGGATCGGCTTGGCAAGCCGGCACGCCGGAAATGAACCCTGCCACCAGGAGCCTGCGGTGATGTACCCGCTCAAATTTGTCCCCGTATTCCAAGAGCGGATATGGGGCGGAAAAAATCTTTATCAGACGCTGGGACGCCCGGTGCCCGGTGAATTGCGCACGCACAGTGTCGGGGAATCCTGGGAATTCGCGGATTTGGCACCCGGTTCCGTCCAAGCCGATTCCCGCGGAGGCAATCCTGATGGTAGCCTTAGCAGCCGTGTGGCCAATGGCCCGTGGACGGGGCGCACGATAGGTCAAGTAGCCCATGATTGCGCCCCTCAACTGGTTGGCCCCATGCGCCTCGGAGCCGATGGTCGCGTACCGTTGCTGGTCAAGTTTCTGGATGCCCATGCGGATCTTTCCGTACAGGTCCATCCGGATGCCGCCTATTGCCGCAACCACCCCGGTGCCAACCTTAAAAGTGAGGCTTGGTACGTCTTGGCTGCGGAACCTGGGGCCAGAATTTTCAAGGGACTCCAGCCCGGGGTCGACAAGGAAACACTGCGTCGTGCCCTGGAGCAAGGCCAAGTGGAATCGGTGCTGAATTCCGTTCAGGTTCGGGCCGGAGATTTCCATTATTTGCCATCGGGCACTGTCCATGCCCTGGGGGCGGGAATACTTGTGGCGGAGGTGCAAACCCCCAGCGACACCACCTTCCGTCTCTTTGACTGGAACCGTCTGGGGCCTGGTGGTAAGCCCCGAGCACTGCACATAGAGGCGGCTTTGGAGGCCATCAACTTTGCCGCCCCCTCCCCGGATTCCACTCTGCGTACAGTGCAGATTTGCCCTCAAGGTGGTATGGCGGATACACTGGTGAGTTGTGCGCATTTTAATATTTCGCGCATTCGCTGGAGCGGCGGCGTTCAGAACTTGGAATCCGGACATGCAGGAATTTGGATTATTGTGGCTGGTCAAGGCCTGATTCAGGCCCGTGGAATCGGCCCCACTGCCTTTACGCGCGGTGATGTTGTGTTTTTGCCCGCGGGACTCGAAGATGCCCGTGTGTGCGTGGTCAGTGATTGTGTGCGGCTGGAGGTAAGATTGCCCGAAGCTGCCTGAAAAAGCGCCGTTACGGCGTGTTATGGAGAAGTAAGATATGAAAATCAGATTACAAAAGTTTATGGCCGATTGTGGCGTTGGATCACGCCGTGTTTGCGAAGACATGATCTTGGCCGGAAAAGTGCGGGTGAATGACGAGGTACGCACCAAACTCCCGGTCCTCATTGATCCGCAAACCGACAAAATCACCGTGGATGAACGTCTGCTTGCGGTGCTCGCCCCGGAATCACAAGTGTATTACATCCTCAACAAACCCAAAGGGATACTGGTCACGACCAAAGACCCCGCCGGCCGAAAAACGGTTTATGACCTCATGCCCAAAGTACCCCAACGCTTGTTTTCCGTGGGCCGCTTGGACATGGATGCCCGCGGGCTGATTCTGATGACCAATGACGGCGAGATGGCCCATCGACTCACGCATCCGCGGTACGGCGTGGAGAAAACCTATATTGTTCAGGTGGATGGCCGTATGGCTTCCCCCGCCGTGGAAAGTATTAAAAAGGGAGCGTGGCTTGGCCCCGCCAACGCTACGGACAAACCCATTCGCACTGCGGGGCTATCCGTGCGTGTACTCGCCCGCGAACGACGCTATACGCTGCTGGAAGTGAAACTCATCGAAGCCAAAAACCAGGAGGTGGGACGGGTTTTGGCCAAAGCTGGTCATAAGGTGCGCGATATTCTGCGTGTGGCGATTGCCGGCAAAATAACCCTGAAGGGCCTGGCCCCAGGCCAATGCCGGCCTCTGGAAGCTTGGGAAGTGCAGTGGCTTTTCAAGGCCAGTTCGCCGGAATTTCATGAATCCAAACAGGCGGCCACCCAGGCCTGGTATGAAGAAAAAGAAATGGAAAAGGAACGCAAACGCCTGGCTAAGGAAGGGATCCCCACGGATACCGCTGCCAACGAGCCTGTGAACACCGCCGAACTGTGGCAACCGCCCGTGCGCAAGGTCAAACCAGGAGCCATGGTGCGAGCGGTTTTACGCCCCAAGCGGGGTTGGCATGAACCGGCACGCGGACCCCGCGTACCCAGACCTCGGCCGCGTTATGGCCAATTATAAGCAGGCGGTCTCACCTGATGTCAGCAACCAATGTTTATTCATCAACGCCCCAAGCCCATTGCGCCGCGGCGTATGATCCGCTTTACGATCGCCCCATGGTGGAGCATCCGTTCTTAGATATCCTGACTCGACGGGTAATGCTATTTGACGGCGGTTTGGGCACGCAGATTTTTGAAGCGAATCTGCCTCTGGCGGATTTTTGGAATCTGGAAAACTGTCCTGAAATTCTGGTACTAAGCCGCCCCGATGTTATTGAGGCAATTCATGCCAGCTATTATGCCGCCGGATCCGACACCGTTGAAACCGATACCTTTGGGGCCAGTAAAATTGTACTAGCAGAGTTCGGCCTGGCCGAGCGGTGTCGCGAAATCAATGTCGCCGCTGCACGCCTTGCCCGCAGAGCGGCTCAAAAATATACCACCGCCAATAAACCTCGGTTTGTGGCCGGTTCGGTGGGACCGGGCACTAAAGCCATTACCTTGGGCAATACCACCTTTGCCATCATGCACGATTCCTACCTGGAACAAATTCGTGGCCTGCTGGAGGGCGGAGTTGATGCTATTTTAATTGAAACATGCTTTGACCTATTGCAGGCAAAAGTAGCCGTCATCGCGGCGTTTGACGCCATGCGCGAAATGCGAACACGTATTCCGGTGATGTTGCAAGTCACGATGGAAACCGTGGGAACGATGCTCTTGGGCACGGAAATGGAAGCGGCGATTGCCACCCTGGAAGCCTTGCCCATTGACGTTTTGGGTATGAACTGCGCCACCGGCCCGGAATTAATGCGCCCGCATGTGGAAACCCTGGGGCGACACTGCACCCGATTCATTTCTGTGCAGCCCAATGCCGGCTTGCCCGTTTTAAGCGAAGGTCGCACCCATTTTCCACTGGGACCTGATGAATTGGCCGCAGCTCACGTCGAATTTGTAACCAAATTTGGAGTGAATATTGTCGGCGGTTGCTGCGGGACCACGCCGGAACACATTCGCCGTGTAGCCACGGCTGTTGCCGACCTCACCCCCCTGCCCCGCGCCGCCTTCCGTCGTCAACCCAACGCCCGCACGGCCCAGATTTCGTCTCTTTATGCAGCCGTGCCTGCCCGCCAGGACAATTCCATCCTCATCATCGGTGAACGGACCAACACCAATGGATCGAAAAAATTCAAGGAACTTCTGGTAACCGCGGACTGGGACGGTTTGGTGGCCATGGGCCGCCAACAGGTGAAGGAAGGGTCACATGCGGTGGATGTGTGCGTGGATTATGTGGGCCGACCCGGTGCTCCGGATATGCACGAAGTTGTGCGGCGTTTTGCCAAAGAGGTGGCCGCTCCTTTGATGATTGATTCCACCCAATTGGATGTGATTGAAGCGGGCCTGCAAGTGGCACCCGGCAAGTGCATTGTTAATTCCATTAACCTGGAAGACGGCGAAGAAAAACTCGCCAAGATGTGCCGGCTGCTGCGCCGCTATGGTGCGGCGATCGTGGCCGGCACCATTGATGAAGATAAATCGGAGGCCATGGGCAAAACCGCCGATCGCAAGGTGGCCATCGCCCGGAGGCTTTATGACCTGCTGGTAAACAAATACGGTATTTTGGAAACCGATATTTATTTTGATCCGCTGATTTTCCCCATTGTTACCGGCCAGGAAGAAGTGCGGCAACTGGCCCTGGAGACCATCGAAGGCATCCGGCGCATCGCTCAAGAATTTCCCAACTCTCATACCACCCTGGGACTCTCCAACGTATCCTTTGGTTTAAAGCCTTATGCTCGGTCGGTGATCAATAGCGCGTTTTTTGATGAATGTGTCAAGGCAGGCCTCACATCCGCCATCGTGCATTTTAGTAAAATTCTGCCCCGCAATAAAATCGATCCGGAACACTATCAGTGGGCCTTGGATTTAATTTATGACCGTTCACGTGACGGCTACCGCCCACTGGAGCTTTTAAGTACTATCGGGGCCCCCACCCGGATCGCCGAAGCTGTTGAAAAACTGCCGCTGGAACAACGTCTCCGGCGGCACATCATCGACGGGGATCGGCAAAATCTGCACCAGCACCTTGATGAGGCCATGCAAAAATATCCGCCCCTGACGGTTATCAACGATCACCTGTTGGAAGGCATGAAGACCGTCGGCGAGCTTTTTGGCAGCGGCCAAATGCAGTTGCCATTCGTGTTGCAGAGTGCGGAAGTCATGAAGGCCGCCGTCGCTTATCTCGAGCCGCATCTTCCCAAGACGCAGGGCCAAACCCGTGGCCGCATGGTGCTGGCCACCGTCAAAGGAGATGTGCATGATATTGGGAAAAACCTGGTGGATATCATTTTATCCAACAACGGCTACAGCGTCTTTAACCTGGGTATCAAGCAGCCGATCGCCAATGTCATTGACGCGGCTAGAAAGCATGAAGCTCACGCCATCGGTCTTTCCGGCCTGCTGGTAAAATCCACGCTGGTCATGCGCGAAGATCTGATGGAACTTAATCGGCTGGGACTGACAATACCGGTGATTCTCGGCGGTGCCGCCCTGACCCGCAAATATGTGGAATCCGACCTCAGACAGATCTACAAAGGTCCACTCTTTTATGGCAAAGACGCTTTTGAAGGACTGAAGGTGATGGATTACCTGTGTACGGGCCGCACGCAGGAAATTCTCATGGCCACCGGTGAAAGCGAGGAGTTGGCGGCAGCGCGCTGCGCCCCCGCCACCGGCAAAGCTCCAGTATCGGCTGTGCCGTCAACAACAGTTGCGGCCCAACCCGCCCAGGCGCAGTATGCCCCGTCGGACATCCGTCATGACAACCCCGTCCCCGCTTTGCCATTTTACGGCAGTCGTGTGGTCAAGGATATTCCGCTGGATGCCGTTTATCCTTATATTGACGAGGTAGCGTTGTTTCGTGGCCAATGGCAATTTAAGAGCGGTACCATGTCACGCGATGAATTTCGCCGCTGGACACAGGAAAACGTTCAACCGATTTTCACCCGTATCAAGCAGAAATGCCGTGATCTGCAAGTGCTCAACCCCCAGGTGGTTTACGGCTATTTCTACGCGCAAAGCGACAAAAACGATTTGATTATCTATCATCAAGATCAAAAGACTCCGCGTTTGCGGTTTCACTTTCCACGCCAACCAGCAAAAAAAAGGTGGTGCCTGGCTGACTTTTTCCATCCGGTTGAATCCGGAAAAATGGATGTGGTGGCCATGCAGTGTGTTACCGCCGGCCCACAGATGGCCCTCTATGAGAAACAACTCTTTGCCCAAGGGGATTTCACTGAGTACCTGTACATGCATGGTATTGGTGTACAGATTGCCGAAGCGCTAGCCGAGATGTGGCACAAACGGGTGCGTCAGGAATGGGGTATTGCCGGACGAGACGGCCCCACCATGCGGGATATTTTCGCCTGCCATTTTCAGGGATGCCGTTACAGCTTCGGCTATCCAGCCTGCCCGGATTTGCAGGATGAGGAAAAGCTTTTTTCTCTGCTGGATCCGTCACGTATCGGTTGCACGCTCTCTGAAAACTGGATGATTCAACCCGAACAATCCACTTCCGCCCTGATTGTTCATCATCCTGACGCCCGCTACTTTAATGTGGACTGACTTCCTTCCAGCTCGGATATTTTATCAACCACGTTGGCGTTGCACCATGCAGAAGCGGAATGCGGATATAACTATTCGATCTTGCTGGGAGCAAGGCCATGTTCACAACGACCTGTCGTGATCGCATCATAACGCGCACCCGATCATGATTCCCACGCCGAAAATGGCAGCTTGAAATTGTCCCCAAGCGACAAGGTTACTTCCACCAATAGACGCTCAAGATCTTGGAGTACCGGTATCAGAGAGCACATTCTGGCCCAGGCACAATGCGGCGCCAAGGCATCTGCTGGGAGGTGTTCCATCATCTTGGCAGCCTTTGGTAAGAGTAGCCCGTGCTTTACCCGTCCCAACCTGTCCGCAATCACCTTCGATCAGGATCAGCACCTCCGGGCACCGCTGGAGGCCTCCTATTTGGCGGGAATCGCGGGAGCCGGGGGCACCTTGGCGGGTGACGGTTTGGGGGTTGCGGCAGGACCTTTTTTCTTCTTTGCCCGCAGGGCCGCCTGATGAATCGTATAACACAAAACATTTCGCGCCAACGCCTGCGCCGATGCCGGCGTGTAGCCGCTGATACCCCAGGTGTTCGTACCCAGCAAACCACTGGTAATGTCCTGCGGTGAATACACGATCACCCAACGCCCGCCCACCCGAATACCCAGCATCTGTGGATGTTTATGCGAATGCGTATGCTGATAGTTATAAAACTTCCGATAAGCTACCACCTGCGCCTTTTGACCCTCCGGAAAGCTCCCCGTATACAGCGATGAATTCAACGGTATGGTGTTCAAAAGAGCCTGGGGAAATAACGCCGTCGCCAAATTCACAAAGGCATTGGTAAACGCAGGCTTACCGCCACCGGCATCCGCAAAGAGCATCCCGCCATGCAACAAATAACCGCGAAGATCAACAATTTGCTTGGCCGTTAACTTAAAGGCTCCCGTCCCGGTCATCTGTGCTAATGGGTATTTGGCCGGATCCAGCTTGGAATTGATAGCCTCATTTTTTATGGTAACTTGGGTTTGAAATTCGGCGGCGGCAATTTTCGCCATCCGCGGCCATGCTCCGGGTTCCGGGTTCCAATTACCCGCATATTGCAGCCGGGCCATGGTTACCGCCTGGGTTGGAGCATGGGCGGCTGGCGCTACCACCAGCGATTGCAACCGGTTGGATAACGCGCCCTTGCCGATGGCATAATAATAAATATTCGCCGGAATGCTCCAATAATCCCGCCGACTGAACTGATGGGCCTGCCAGATCG
>JAJYZF010000204.1:0-2637 GCA_021800165.1 Planctomycetota bacterium
CTGGGGGTTGGCCATCCTGGCCGACGATCGCCGCCTGTTTGTCGGGCTGGGAGGTTGGCCCTGGGGTCTGCCTGCTGTCGGGCTGGAAGCCCGACCCCCGGATGTTTGGATTGGACGCGGCGGCATCAGCCAGAACTTTCTCGCGGGCCTCTTTGACCAGATCACTGAAAGTGGTCAAAGCTGTAAGCTGCCGCGGGGTGAAAAGGTCTGAAAAATTGGGCATACCATACAATGGTGGTGAAAACCAACGGCGGTCATTTGTCATCGGTTGATCAAGAAATGGCACCGGGGGTTTGGGTATTTCGATCTTTTGTAGCATGTCGCCGGACAAATAGACGCGCCCGTTTATTCCTTCGGCCACGATCGCCAGCGGTATCTCCCGAATTCCGCGCGACAGGCAGATTTCTCGCAATTGGGGCTTCTTCATGAACGTGCCACAGAAGAGGCATGTTGCGCCGGTACGGTCTGTCGTGTGTTGTCGTGGTTGGCCGTCGCTCCGGACCTGAAATGCCAGTGCCGTACCGCCGCCATTGGGAACAGGTTCGGCGTAGAAAGTGTTGCCCTTCTTGGTTGAAAGCCAGAATGATCGGATGAGCGGGGTTTGGGCCCGACAGCTTGGGTTGGGGCATTCCACGGCTCTGGCCCAAATCCACGCGATGACGGTCAGCTCCTGACCGACATAAGGCTTCAGGTCCGGCCTGGGGGTGCGGCCATCCTGGCCGCCGTCTTCGTTTTTTGCGGGCGGGACGCCAGCGCTTCCAGCGACCATTTCCTCTGTGATTTTCACCTTGGGATAAAGATGGCCGATGCGTTTTTCCGCTTCATGGCGCATCCACTGGCCATAATAGCGGACATCTTCAGCCAACCCCTGCGCACCAGTCCAGCCATCTTTTAGCCGGGCATTAGATTCCGGATTTACCGGTGGCATGTTGGCGAATTTGGGCGGAATTTCAATTAAGGCTTTGGTAATCAGGACAGGGACAGGGTTCAGGTCGCTACCGCAGGCCCGCAGGCCCAGGCGCTGGGCTTCCAGCGGAATGCTGCCGCCGCCGCAAAATGGGTCCAGCACCGGCGGCGCATATTCGACCAGAAATTGGTTTACCGCAGTCGGCTTGGCCAATCGGCAGATAAAATTCCACGCCGGCTCACCGCAGATGGTCTGTTGTTTCGACCATTCTTTGGAATCGTAGACTTTTGCCGATGCGATGGACGCGGCAATTTCCGCGCGGGCCTGGTTCAATACTTTTTCATTGTTGGAATTCTCCCATTTGACCAGTGCTTCCATGACACTGAAAAGCTCGGCCCGACGAACACCGGCACGATCTTCATCGACTGAACCATCCGCGCGGCGAAAATGGGGGTCGGAATCGGGGTCATCCACCAGCGACGCAAACAGCACCGCCCGGCAGGCAGCCAGAGGACGCCGCGCCCACCAAAGATGCAACGTGGATGGATGCCCGTGCCGAATGGACTTTTCTCGTGCGGATTCGCGGTTGATCGCCTCCAGCGGCAAGGCGACTTCGATAAGTTTTTTGCGATGGGGGGTCATTAGTTATTTCGCTTTCCCGGATTCACCGACAGTTGTTTTCTTAGCGCGGAAACATGTTTCTGTGCCTGCGCCTGGCTCTGGGCCGATTCGTAAAATTCATGCAAACTGGCCCGTAATAATTGCTTGTCCGGCAGGCGCATTTGGTAGTCCGCAACAATCGCCGGCGAAGCGGAGCGACTCAGAGCGTATTCAACCACTCCCTCGCGCAGGTAAAATTCACGTTCCTGATCCCGGTTGCCGCACCTCATAATGGCCAGATTATGGCTCCAGGACAATTTTCGCAGCAGTGTTGCGAGTTTTGGCTGGCCCCTGTAAATGTCGAAGAACTGCCGCACTCGCCGCAGATTCTGGGCGAAAAAGCCGCGAGCGCCGCGCAGGCGGCGGCGAATATGGTCAGCTAACGCCGCAACCGTTCCCTGCTCCCATCCATCCGCGGCTACTTTCCAACTGATATGCTGTCCAATCGACCGATACAGATCAATCAAGGCGGTATTAATGGCGGTTACAGCGCGAGTGCGAGCGGCTTGGATCGGTACCAGCACCTCATCGAAGCCGGCTGTTGGCGGCAAAGTCGGGGAATTTTGGGGTATCAAGGCCGTGCGCCGGGGGTGTACTACTTTTCTCTTCATGCCGGTTCCTCCGCCTGCGACAGCAATTTTACCAGATCATAATTGACGCTGGTGGCTTTGAAATCCGGTTCCTTGTCAAACGGTTTACGGACGTAATGCACGCTTGTCCGGCCATTGTCAATTGTGACAATGGCCAGGATGAATTCATCGGGCTTATTTAAGCCGGTCAAAATCTCATTTTTAGTTATGGTTACAGTTTTTGCTCCCTCAACGCGGCCTTTGACCTCAAGAAAACGCAGCAGGCCGGTTCCCGTGGCGGATTCGATGTCATAACCCAGGTTCTGGTCGCTTACGTCGCGGGGCAGGAATCCAAGGCGGCGTTCGGTTTCCATGGTGGCATCCATGGCGATCTGTTCGGAGCGCGCAATAGCGGAAGCGTTTGGGGGGCGGGCATCCTGCCCGCTGGTTAGTTCTGGGGGGTGGGCATCTTGCCCGCAGGTTGGTTCTGTCGGGCGGGAC
>JAJYZF010000204.1:2647-3059 GCA_021800165.1 Planctomycetota bacterium
TTGACCCCCATCCGTGGCCCGACATTCGGCTTGACGGGCCGGATTCGGCAGGCCGGAAGCTTGCGCCACAAGTTTATGCAGCATGCCTCCGGGAATGATGATTGCGCCGCCCAGCACCACCGGTGGCAACGCTGCGAGTTGGCGCTCCTGCTCCAATTCGGTCAGGCGCTTCTGCAAGCGGGCCGTCAATTCATCGGCGCGCTGCCGGGCAAGACCGGAATTAAGCCTGGCATTGACCTTGCCGGCGCGTTCCTGCTCTGCCAGCTGCGCCGAACGGTGATCCCAGTAATTGATCTCTTTGGTCAAGCGGTCTTTGACCGCAGCCTGCGTTTTATTCAACAGTTCCCCCTTACGGCAACGCAGTTCCTCAAGGTGCCGCGGCACAAGGTTCATGGCCGCGTATTCCATCGCT
>JAJYZF010000205.1 GCA_021800165.1 Planctomycetota bacterium
CTTCTGCCCGCGCCACGGCTGTTCTCGTAGAGCCAGCCGATGTTGCTCATCGCCGTCCCGCTCCCAGCCGCCGCCGCTTTGCGGTACCAACTCACCGCCTTGGCGTAATCCTGCGGCACGCCGAGGCCGCTGTAGTAGAGCGAGCCGATGCTACACATCGCCGACCCGCTACCCGCTGCCGCTGCCTTGCGGTACCAAGCCATTGCCTTGGTGTAGTCCGTCGGCACGCCTTGGCCGTTTTCGTAGAGCCAGCCGATGTCGTACATCGCCGTCCCGTTACCCGCCGCCGCTGCCTTGCGGAACCATGCCATCGCCTTGGCGTAATCCTGCGGCACGCCTTGGCCGTTTTTGTAGAACATGCCGATGTTGTTCATCGCCGTCCCGCTGCCCGCCGCCGCTCCCTTGCGGAACCACGCCATCGCCTTGGCGTAATCCTGCGGCACGCCTTGGCCGTTGGCGTAGAGCACGCCGATGCCATACATCGCCGTGCCGCTCCCGGCCGCCGCCGCCTTGCGGTACCATGCCGCGGCCTTGGCGTAGCTTTTGGCAACGCCAATACCCTTGCGGTATAGGCCCGCAACGCAACTCATGGAGGCAACGTCGCCAAGCCGCGCCGCCATCCGAGCCGAACGAAACGCCTCCTCGAATTGCCGCTCGGTGAAGCAAATTTGGAAGTTCAGCACGAGGGCCTGCAGGTATTCGGCACGCGGGGCTGTGGAGCAGGCATCCACGGCCGTCGCGCAGAGCCTCGCGAGGGCAAATTTGCGCCGGTCGCGGGCATAGTCGAGGGCGTTAATCCGCCGGTTTCCTTCCGGGCCGATCTCCTCGGCCGTGCTGCCGCCGCGTGAAACTGATTCGGACCGTAAGTGTTCATGGCTGCGCGAGTCGCTCAGCGTTTGCTCTGAAGTCCAGTTAGAGCCCACGCCGGAGTTCCAAAATCTCAAGTCCACGTGCCAGCCGATTTCGGTACCGGAAGCATCAGTGCGGCGGTGGCTGACCGTGGACCTTTCCCCCGCGCTGGCTGTGGCGCCGAAGGAGATTTTCTTCACCAGGCCGACCGCGAGGCGGGGATCCCAATGAGCCATGCGCGCGGCCCGGTCCAGCCTCTGGCAGGCTCTCACGTAGGTTTTCCATTGGGCCCGAAAGCTGGCGGGGCAACGTGACACGTCGATGTAATTGATGGCGATGATATACCGGCGTAATCGCGAGCCGGCACCGCCATTGGAGAGTTTAAGGTCGGCATGCAGGAGTTGCCGCAGGACGCGCAGCATAGCCAAATCTTTGCTGCGGGCAGCCGCAGCGGGCGGATGCGCGGCGGGCGAAGCAGATAATGCAGGCTGGCGGAGGGCAACGGTGAGCAGCACTGCTAAAACCATCGCCAAGGCCGCTGCCGCGATTACATTTGCACCGGCCCGGCTTTCAGCCTCCCGGCCTGGTTTCACGAACATGACTCGCCTCCACTTTTTTCTGATGTCACTGCGATAGCGCCGGCGGCTGCCCCATTGCGGGGCGAGCCGGAAGGCTAAGCGCATAATAATAGGCCCGAGGGGCGTGTCAAGGTGGTGGTTGAGCTGAATCACGGCCAGTTTCACGCCGCGGCATGCGGCACGGGTACGGGCGCGAGTTACCCGGGCGTGCTTGGGAATCAGCGGCACAGTGAATGTGCCGACTATTTTTATTGCGATCCGGCCCGGATATTCCCCGCAAGCGTGGGTATGGCTCGCTGCAAGTGATGGTTGACCGGTATGGCGGCTTGTTCTAAGCTCATTCCTGTAACCACGTTCGGCCCTGCACCGGCCAACGTTTGAATAGAGAGGATGATTGCCATGACCGAGACGATGACCGAATCGAAATGTCCATTCCACCAAACCACTGCGGCGGCGAAGACCGTCCGCGACTGGTGGCCCAACAGGATTGATCTGCGGATCTTGCGGCAAAATTCGCCTAAATCAGATCCGATGGGTGGAGAATTTAATTATGCGTCGGAATTCAAGCATCTTGATTATGCCGCACTCAAGCAGGATTTGAAAAAGCTGATGACGGATTCGCAGGACTGGTGGCCGGCGGATTTCGGGCATTATGGCCCGCTGTTTATCCGCATGGCGTGGCACAGTGCGGGGACGTACCGGATTGGGGACGGGCGGGGCGGAGCCGGGGCGGGGCAGCAGCGTTTTGCGCCGGTGAACAGTTGGCCGGACAATGTAAATCTGGATAAAGCCCGCCGCCTGTTGTGGCCCATCAAGCAGAAATATGGGCGCCGAATCTCGTGGGCGGATTTAATGATTCTTGCAGGGAATGTGGCGCTGGAGTCGATGGGTTTCAAAACCTTCGGCTTTGCGGGGGGCCGGGTGGATGTGTGGGAACCGGATGAATCGGTGTATTGGGGTTCGGAGGGGAAATGGCTGGATGACAAGCGGTATTCGGGTGATCGCGATCTGGAAAATCCGCTGGCCGCGGTGCAGATGGGATTGATCTATGTGAATCCGGAAGGACCCAATGGCAACCCGGATCCCGTTGCCGCCGCCAAAGATATCCGTGAAACCTTCGCCCGTATGGCGATGAACGATGAAGAGACGGTTGCACTGATTGCCGGCGGCCATACCTTTGGCAAATCCCACGGTGCCGGGCCTGTATCGCATGTGGGCCCCGAGCCGGAGGCGGCTCCGCTGGAGGAGATGGGGCTTGGATGGCGAAGTTCCTTCGGGACGGGCCGGGGTGGCGACACCATCGGCGGCGGACCGGAAGTCACGTGGACCAACAAGCCGACCCAATGGAGCAACAATTTCTTTGAGACACTTTTCGGTTATGAGTGGGAACTGACCAAAAGCCCGGCGGGGGCCTATCAGTGGACGGCGAAAAATGGGGCCGGCGCAGGAACGGTGCCCGACGCGCATGATCCGAATAAGCGCCACGCCCCCACCATGCTGACGACCGATCTGTCGCTGCGATTTGACCCGGCGTATGAAAAAATCTCGCGATATTATTACGAACATCCGGATCAATTCGCTGACGCATTTGCCCGGGCGTGG
>JAJYZF010000084.1 GCA_021800165.1 Planctomycetota bacterium
GGGCAATTCCTGCAGCCAGCCGTTGTTGGCAAAACGACCGTCATAAACCTTGCTGTCTGGAATATAAACAAGTTCTAAATTTTCCAGGCTCAGTGGCGTACCGGCTTGAGCGAGTAATTTGCTTAAACCGCTGGTCCATGGGTACATCAGCAATCCACCGACTTCAATCGCCAACCGCGGCGCTGCCGGTGACCAGGCCGTTTTTTCCACATAGCCGTCAAAGAGTGATTTTTTCCATCGCCATTCACTGGCCTTGATACCCAAGGTCCTTTGCACAATTTCGTAGCCACCGCGGATTGAATCCTGCATCACAATGGCCAACACCTCAATGATACTCTTGCCCCCGAAAATCGGGGCAATCATCGGCTGCACCAAGCTCACGGTACCATCAAACGTGCGTACATCGCCCCAGTTTTCCAGGTAATGCGCTTCGGGCAGGTGCCAAGTACAAAGTTGCGAGGTTTCATCGACATAATTGCCCAGCCGCACGCTTAGCGGAACCTTTTTCAGCAGTGCCGCAAAGTTTAAATCTACCGGGGTATCGTACGCCGGGTTACCAGACAAAATCAGCAGCGTCGAGACCTCATGCTGGCCAATAGCCTTGGTTAAGGACTCGATGGCTGCAACATGGGTCGGGCGTTGGGGGGTGGGTTCATCGTAGTAGGTGACGGTACGGCCGTTATTGCCCAAAGCATCGTTGAGGACCGCCGCCAAAGCATGCACTTCGGGCGGCTGCTGGCAGCCAACGACGATAATGGATCGCCCCTTATGCGCCAGCAGATCGGCGGCCAAAGCGCGAATTACCTCCGGATCGGCCTTGGTCATGCCGGTTGGCACGGCCGGAACGGGCGCCGGAAGCGATAACCCCTGATGCGCTAATTCCGCGGCCAGTTCACAGGCCACCACCGCCACATCCCGAGCCGCCACTGGTATCCGATGGCGCACATTTTCGGCCTGGGCTCCGGTTTTGGTGAACTGCGATTCCACCACATACAACCGGTTCATCGACTGGGCCATGGCACCGGTTTCGGGATTGGTGATGCGCCGGCGCGCCACAAAATCACGGGCCAGCTTAATGGAAAGCGGATCGCCCACAAACAAATCCAAATCCAGCGATAGCACCACATCCGCATTTTGCAGGTTCGGTACCACACGGTACGACTGGCCGAAAGCCATGGCCGTACCCAGCCGCACGTTGTCACGGGAAATGGGTTCCCATTCATACCAAGACGCTTCCGGATACATCTGGAGCAGCCGCTGGCGCATGTCGTGAACACTCGGCGAGGAACACTCCCCTGCCAACACGGCAAAATGCCGGCCTTTGGTGGCGTGCAAATAACCGGCATGTTTTTTCCAGAAGGCGTCAAAAGCTTCCCAACTGGAATCCACCATTGAACCATCCGCACCGCCGCTGCGCATGAGCACACCGCGGCTCCGATCCGGATCGTACACGTTGAGCACGCTGGCCTGTCCAATAAAATCAGTGGAACCACGGTTGAGCGGATGGCCGGGATTGCCATTGACTTCAATGGGACGACCATCCACGCTGGTGGCCAGCATCCCCTGCCCAATCCCGCCAAAATCCATGCCGGTGGTGTAATACACCGGCACGCCGGGATCGCGATTGGCCGGCCGGTGGGCATAGGGTGCCAGCGTATCTTTGGGCATCCGCGGCCAACTTTTACAACCGCCCAAGCCGGCCAGCGCCAGCGATGCCCCCATAATTTTCAGAAAAGTCCGGCGCGATCCATCCAGCCATTCCCCGGCCATTGAGGGAAACTCCCGATGCAGCATTTGCCGAAATTCCGGCGTATCGGCCAAATCATCGAGGCTGCGCCAGTAGCTTTTGCCATCTAATTTCACGTTTTTCTCTATCTGTGACATGTCTCACAATCCGTCAAAAGCTTGGTGGATGGAATCTTATACCGTTGCATCAGATATTTGCCGAGATTTTTCGGCAGCGTGGCCACAGTCAAATTCAGATCATGGGCCAACTGCGCTTTATTACTGGGCGTCCACTGCAAATTGGTCACCTCATTGCGGGGCCGCAGATGCGGTGCCGGATCACGATGGCAAGCCAGACACCATGCCATATTCAAGGGCTTGGCCTGATACACCCGGGTCATTTCATTGATGTGTCCGTGGCAGGTAAGACAACTTATGCCCGCATTGACATGCGCGGCATGATTGAAATACACGTAATCCGGCTCATCATTTACTTTGATCCACGGCACCGGCAGCCCCGTGGCATAACTTTTGTGAATCCAGGCGAGCTTTTTACTTTTTGGCGCGATTTCCGCATGGCAATTCATGCACGTTTGCGTGGGCGGCAGAGCGGCATACGCCGCCCGCTTCACATCGGTATGACAATATTCACAGTTAATACCCAGCAAACCCGCGTGCAACTCATGGCTGAAGGGCACAGGTTGCACCGGAGCATAACCCACATTCAGGGTGCGGGCGTTGGCACCATAACCAAGCAAAACAATGACGTACACCGTCAACAACCCGCCAACGGTCGCAACAATCACCGGAACCTTGTTGGACCATTTGGGGAAGTGAAGGTAAGGCTTTTCGCTGTCACTCATAAATTAAGCCGCATCTCCAAAAGCATAGCCACTTTCTCGTAGCGCGCCCACCGCCATAGTCTTTCAGGTTGCCCTCTTCCAAGACGCCGCTACCGCAGCGTGCTCTCTCCATTCCCTTGAGTCGCTGTTGACCACATGCAAATTCCAGACCTCACCGCGAGGTTGTGAAACTTTGCACAAAGTCCGGGCATCATAATAAGCCCATCGCCGCGAGTCAAATCATGGACAGCACCATTCCCGACCTGACGCCCCTGGATTCCCAGGCACCAACTATTCATCCGATTCGGCAGCTTGCCGAAGGGTCAAAAATGCTTCCTTGAGGGGGGCTGTTCCCGGCCTTCGTGGCATTGGCCAGAAGAGCGTCAAGAATATCGTGCGGCGTTCGCATCAGTCTCCTCCCAAGAGCATCTCACTGGCGTGCTTTTTGTCCGGGCCATAGTTGACCCACAGCACTTCCCTCCGCGTGTCTTTGGTGGAATGGATCGTCCTTTCAGGCCCGACGATCTTTCGCCAACGCCTCGATGGATAGAGCGTGTTGATCAGGTCGCAGTCATAGTTGGAAAATGCGACCATGCCTTTGGCCCGGTTCAGGACGTCGGCCAATGCCCGATGGTGTTCGTCGGTCATTTCATGGCCATAGGCCTTGGAATCTCCCCGGGTGTCATGCACATACGGTGGATCACAATAGAACAGCGTTTGTTTAGAATCGTAGAGTTCCACAACGTCTATGGCAGGGCGGTTTTCGATCTGTACGCGGATAAGCCGTTCCCCTATCTGCGGCAGGGCGTCGACCGCACCCAGCCACCTGCTCACCACACCGCTCATACCGGCACGGCTTGTATCTTTGCAGTTCGCCCAGCGCCCGACACTGGCCGTCTGGGCCAGACCCGTGCGAACCTGCCGCGCACGGACGTAAAATCGGCGAGCTCGCTCCAGTGGTGGTTGCGCAGCGTCGAGCTCGCACGCGATGGAGAATTCCTCTCGCGAGAACGGTGTGAGGCCGATCGCCTCAACCAGTTTATCCTTTTGGTCCCGTAGAACGCGGAAGAAATTGCAGACTTCACCGTCCAGATCGTTGTAGGTTTCGATGGGCGATGGATCCCGGTTGATAAGCACGGCCCCGGAACCCGCAAATGGCTCGCAGTAGTGATGACACTTCGGCAGGAGCGGAAGGAGCCAGTCGAGGTGCGAGAACTTGCCGCCGTACCACCCGAAAGCGATGAGCTTTCGCTTCCCTTCAAGTTGGCTGATTGGCGGAGGCGCCACGCGTTTCGAACCGAAACCATTCCTGACACCGACCAGTTGCGTCTCGTCTCGATCATCCATGATTCCGGTCCTGCCTGGATCCCGATTATTCACTCAATCATAGAGTATAGCAGCTTGACGGCTTATTTCCACCACCAGGCGACACCCCGCACCGGCGGGCGTGGCTATTTTTCCAGGCGACCCTGAAATCACGGCTGTGTCCATGCCGGTTCTCCCCTTGGCGACCATGAGCGGGCGCTGAATCTATGCCCCGATTGAGGGATCTCGACCGTTGCCGGGAAAAGTTGCCATCCCCGTCGGCACTGGGCGTACACACACGCCGTGATCGGCCAGATAACACTTCACCTGCCCGATGGACCATTGGCGAAAATGGAAGATGGATGCGGCCAGCGCTGCATCCGCGCGGCCATCGGTAAGCACCTTGAGCAAATCCTCGGGCTTGCCCGCCCCACCGCTGGCCACCACCGGAATTCGCAGCGACTCGCTGACCGCCCGCGTCATTTCCACATCGTAGCCTGCCAGCGTGCCATCGCTGTTCATCACATTCAAAACCACCTCTCCGGCCCCCCGATCCTGGGCCTCTTTCACCCAACCAAGCACGTCTCGCCCGGTGCCCACGCGCCCGCCATTGATAAACACTTCCCAAAACTCACTGCCATCGGCGCGCTTCACCCGATTGGCATCCAACCCCAGCACCGTGGCACAGCGCCCGAACCGACGGGCAATTTGCGAAAGCAATTCCGGATCACGAACCGCTGATGAATTGATGCTCACCTTCTCCGCCCCCGCCTGAATCAGTTTCGCCGCATCGTCCACACTGCGAATCCCTCCCCCCACGGTGATAGGCATAAACACACTCTCCGCGACCCGGCGCACCACTTCCGCCATAATTCCCCGGCCCTCGTGGCTGGCGGTAATGTCATAAAAGACCAGCTCGTCAGCACCGCCGGCATCATAAAACAAGGCCTGTTCCACCGGATCACCCGCATCCACATGGTCAAAAAACTTAACCCCTTTGACCACACGGCCACGATCGACATCTAAACAGGGTATGATACGCTTGGCTAACATAGGCCGTGATTATAGGGCCCGCCGCGAGAATGGCCAGCGCAGCGATGGTCGGTAAAATTTTATTGCAAGGAGAGCCATGATCCGCAAAGCCCGCATTACTGATGTTCCCGCCATCGCCGATCTGATTGGCCAATACGCCCGCGCCGGCAAGATGCTGTTTCGGTCGCACGCCGAGTTGTATGAAACCCTGCGGGACTTTTTTGTCTACGAGGCGGACGCGGCCCCGCAGGTGCCGGCGGATGCCGAAGTTGACCACCCCATCCTGGGCGTATGTGCCCTGGAAATCGTCTGGGCGGATCTGGCCGAAGTTAAAAGCCTGGCCGTAGAGAGCACCGTCCACGGCCGCGGCATCGGCCGGAATCTGGTCAATGCCGTTCTCGCTGAAGCCCATGAATTAAAAATCCAGCGTGTTTTCGCACTGACCTATGAACGCATCTTCTTTGAAAAGCTGGGCTTTGCGGTGGTGGAGAAAAGCTCTCTGCCCCTGAAAGTCTGGAGCGACTGCCTCAAATGCCCCAAACGCGACCAGTGCGATGAAATTGCCGTAGTCAAAATCTTGTTTCCGGCACCCACGGTGCAGGAAATAAATCCGGATATGCTCGCGGACCTGCGTTACGAGGTACCTACCCCCCTGGTAAAGCTCAAGATGCCGCGGGCTTGAATCCGCAGCAAAATAGCCGTACATTAGGCTGGTGCCTTATGGAGAGCGGATGTTTATGAATGAACGGAGCGCCCATGCGACTTGTGGATATACTCCCCTTGGAACTGGTGAAGGTTCCCCTGGCGGCAGTCGAAAAAAAGGCCGCCATCACTGAACTGGTGGAGTTACTCTTCAAAAATGGTCTGGTCAAGGATCAGGAGATGGTTCTATCCAGCGTGCTGGAACGCGAAGCCACCCGCACCACCGGTGTCGGTCATGGCTTGGCCATTCCCCACAGCAAGTGCGGTGGAGTGGACCGACTGGTGATGGCGGTAGGTAAGCCGGCGGAACCGATTGATTTTCAAGCCATCGACGGCCAGCCGGTTTTTATCATCTGTCTGCTGGTAAGCCCCCCCGATCAGACGGCGGCGCATATCCAAGCCTTGGCCAAGCTTAGCCGATTGATGGCCAACGATGCTTCCCGGGCCAAATTGAGAGCGGCGCAAAGCCCAGCGGACGTATTTAACGTCATCATGGCCCAGGACAAAACCGCCGCCTCACCCTGATTCCCAATTTCCGGTTCTAATGCACATGTCGAATCATCTGGCCGCGCACCAGATATACCACTTCTTCCGCGATATTGGTGCAGTGATCGGCGATGCGCTCGTAGTTTTTCGCCGCCATAATCATCGCCAGATTCACCGGTACACGGGTGGTGTCGGTAATCATTGCGGCCTGAAGATCCTGATAGATTTGATGGTACAGGGCATCAATGACGTCATCGCCCTGACAGATCGCCCCCGCCAAATCGGAATCATACGCGCCCAGACAGCGCGTGGTGTCATGGACCTGTCGCGTTGCCGCCTCCGACATGGTTTTAAGGTCTTCCGGAACCACACTGGCGGCATCCGCAATGGCGCCGATCATCTGGGCAACATTAAAAGCACAATCGCCTATGCGTTCCAAATCTGAATTGATTTTGACGATTGCAAAAACGGTCCGCAAGTCGGTAGGGTCCGGCTGATGTTTGGCCAACAGGTTAATTGCGGCGAGTTCAATCTCCACTTCCTGGGCATCGATTTGTTGTTCATTATCCATGACCTCGCGGGCCATCTCCGGACGCCGTGCCAGCAAAGCCTGAGTTACCTGCTCCACCGCACCCTGGACCAGCGCCGCCATGTTCAGACAGCGCCGGTGGAGTTGCTCTAACGGTTCGATAAAATGGATGGACACAAGACGCTCCGCTGAAAGACACCAACGCTCTGTTGTGGGCCGCCGCCTTACCAGAGCGCCCCGGTCCGCCGCCGACCGCCACGCCATGCGGCACCTGCCGCTTCCCCTCTGCGACATTGGGCTTTAGGGACCGGGCAAAAATAACTTCACACTTTCCGGCTGGTCCTTTTGCCCGCTGGCTTCGTTGTTCGCTCCTTACAGACCCACTGCCGGGGTATGCGCCTCGCTCACGTCTCGCCAGTGGCCAAAATTTCGGACAAAGCTTCAGCGCCGTAAAACACGAACTTATTTTTTTCGGTCCCTTACGTACCCCCAGCAGGAATCGGCGGAGGCACCGCCGCGGCAAATAAAGCCTGCAACTCCTTAATTTCTCCGGCTTTGGCCCAAGCTGCCATCCCCTTGGTCCAGACTAAAGTGTCGGCGGCCAGAGTACCCGCCTGAGCCTGGGCGGCCAATGTGGGCATATCAAATGGTCCGGTCTGGCTGCCATGAACGGCTACATAGTACATGACTGCCGCAGGCAGCGGTGGCGGCCCGGCATTGGCGCTGCCCGCCAACGCGCCGGACATCTGGTTGCCGATGTTCAGCCCCACTCCCAAACCCGCACCGATGCCCGCAATTCCGCCCGGATTTTTGGCCGCGTCCGGAATCGCCGTGGCCGTTTGATACCGTGTGAACTGGCCCATATCACCCAACACCCCCATTTTGCTGCGGGTATCCAAAGCCTGATTGACGTCATCGGGCAGAGAGATATTTTCAATGTAAAAGAGTGTAAGTTCCACCCCGAGTGCCGCTAAATCGGGCCGTATCTTTTCCAGTGCCAACTTCGCAACTTTGTCATAATTGCCCGCCAAATCCAGTGCTGCTATGTGGGCCTGCCCCAGCACATCGGTAAACCGGGACACAATCGTATCGCGCATCTGGGCCGAAATTTGAAAAGTTTCGAACACCGGATTGGTCGCCACCTGCTGCCGCAGAAACGTCGTCGGATCGCTCACATGCATGGCATACGTTCCGAACGCCCGAATACGCAGCGGACCAAATTCTGGATCCCGCACCATGATCGGACTGGGCGTACCCCATTTCAAGTCTGTGAACTGCCGCGTGGCAATAAAGTAGACCTCCGCCCGAAACGGCGAGTCAAAGCCGTACTTCCAGCCTTTGAGCGTTGATAAAATCGGAAGGTTCTGCGTCTGCAACCGATACATGCCGGGGGTAAAAACGTCCGCCAGCTTACCCTCGTTGACGAAGATTGCCGTTTGCCCTTCGCGCACCGTCAACTGCGCTCCCATTTTGATTTCATTGTGATAACGTTCGAAGCGGTAGGCCAGAATGTCGTTATCCGCCGGCTCCGTCCATTGAATAATATCAATGAACTCTCCACCAAGTTTCTGAAAAATCCCCATGCGCGATCTCCTGCTGCAAGAACGTTGGGTTTAATTATAACCAGAAACGCCCGGATGGTGCCAACTTCATTATTGTTGTCCAGCACCGATCCGGGGCCATCATTGCAAGCCTCCGACCGGTTGATCAAGCTCGCCACCCCCACCTTGGGCCCGCACCACCTCGTCAAAATCGTAAACGCCCACGATTTTTTCGCCCGGCTTGACGATCAAATAATCATCGGTATTCCACCGCCCCCAGATCAAATCCCGGATCAGGCGGATATCCCCTTCCAGACGCTGGCATTCTTTGCCTGCTTTGGCGGCCTCTTCCTGAAACCTTTCCGCCAGCCGCAGATGGGCGGTCTGCGGCAGGTCTATAAAAACCGCCTTATGGTCGGTAGTTCCGGTGGCGTCTTTGGGATGCAACGTTTCCCAGATGTACTGGGCATTTTCCTTGCCGTACTTCTTTTCATACTCCGCCAACGCGCTGCCGTAAACCACCGTGTTAAGACCGTCGTCGGTGCGGAGAAAATATGAGCCGCGCTCAAAATATCCCGTAGAACTGAACGGGGTGCTGGGGGCGGAGCCAAATTCCTGTTGAAATTTTTTCCGCGACCCGAGAAGAATGGTGCAGCAATCATGCGCCCGCGGCATTACCAGCATGGTTTTGCCGGCCTGCAATCCCACCGTGGCATTGCCGCACACGCCAAAGAGCAGCAGAATGGCTTGATAACGACCCGCGGCATCAGCGGCATCAATGGCCGCCTGAATTTTGGCCCTGAGGTTGACGCTGTTGGCATGCTCCCCCAATTCCAGAAATTCCAAGTCGATGACTTGCGGAGCCTGAGCCACCGCCCAACACGCTTCACGCTGGAATACATTGCAGGAAATCAACTTAAACATCGAAGCACTCCAACCAGATCTGGACGCCATGGCCGACGCCAAAAAAACTCTTAAACCAGTACTCCCGCCTCATCCACGAGAGCGGAAGAAGCTTGTGCCCCAGCCGATCGGTCAGCGCTCGTGCGCCACGCCAGAAATTCATCCACGGCCCGATCAAAATCGGCCGGCGTGTTGATTATACGCATCGCATCACGCAAACCCCGGCACGGATGGAGATGCCGTGCATACCAACTGATACGCTTGCGAAACTCGCATACCGCCACGCGCTGGTTACGCCATCGCACCAGGTTATAAAAGTGATCCCGCATCAACCGGCACTTTTCCTCCACGCTCGGCGGATCCCCAACCACGCCCGTGGTCAGAAAACTGTGAATATCGCGAAAAATCCAAGGGGCGGACAACGCCGCCCGGCCAATCATCACCCCTTGGCAACCCGTCACCGCCAGCATCTGCCGAGCATCCTCCGGGGTGCGAATATCGCCATTACCGATCACCGGAATGTGCCGCACCGCCTGCACCACCTCCGCAATGCCGCCCAGCCGGACATTTCCGGTAAAACGCATCTCGGTGGTTCGGCCATGAATGGTAACAGCGGCAATGCCGATTTCTTCCAGGCGACGCGCCAGCAGCGGGGCCACAATTCGCTGGTCATCCCAGCCGAGGCGCATTTTCGCGGTAACCGGAACCTCGGGCACGGCCTGCACAATTTTTTCCGCCAGCCGCACTGTATTTTCCGGATGACACAGCAGCGCCGAGCCACCATCCCGTTTGGTGATTTTATCAATTGGACAACCCATGTTGATATCAATGACGTCGGCCCCATGATCTCTGGCCCAGCGCGCCGCCTCACAGAGCCGCCCGGAATCCGCCCCATAAAGCTGCATGGCCAGCGGAGAATCCTCCGCACAGGTGGCGGCCAATTCCAACGACCGCTTGTTTTCGCGCAGCACCCCTTCCGGACAAAGTAAATCGGTGCAAGCCAAACCGAGCCCACCGCAGGATCTCACGACCAGCCGAAAAGACAGATCGCAATATCCCGCAATCGGCGAAAGCAGTAGGTTGGTGCGGAGCTGCAATGAACCAATTTTTAACATCGCGGGCCATTATACAGGCAAGCAGAACCATCTTCACCCCCGCTTGTTCAAGCCTTGCGGTGCGATGACGACATTGGTGTGTGGCAACTTACGGTACCGCCGCATTGTCTCTGATCAACGCCCGGCGGGAGAGCATACATCCCCGGGACGTAAGCGCATCGGCGGGCGTATGCAACGCATAATCCAACAGCCTCTCGATGCTCGACACCGCGACATGAATGCGTGTATCCGAGGAGGCATAATAAATGAAAATCCTACCATCGGCGGCAGCAATCCAGCCATTGCAGAAAACCACATTGGAAACGTCGCCCACACGTTCCTGCCCCTGCGGTGCCAGAAAGTAACCGCCCGGTCGGGCAATCACCCGCCACGGCTCGTGCAAGTCAGTCAAAAATACATATAGCACGTATCTGAGCCCCGCGGCGGTGGCGCGCACCCCGTGGGCCAGGTGCAGCCAACCCGCTGGGGTTTTGAGCGGTGGCGGCCCCTGGCCGTTCTTGGATTCCTTAATGGTATGATACACGCGGGGATCCACGATGCGTTCATCCTCGATCGTCGCTTCCTCCATGCTTGCGCAGGTAGCCCAACCGATGCCGCCACCAGTGCCGGCCTCGATGAAGCTGTCCTGCGGGCGGGTGTAAAGAGCGTAACGGCCCTGGATAAATTCCGGATGAAGCACAACATTGCGCTGTTGGGCGGCCCGCGATTTCAAATCCGCCAGGCGCTGCCAGTCCCGCAGGTTCCTGGTGCGCACAATCCCGCATAACGCCAGGGCCGAGGAAGTATCGTGCGCGGGTGCGGCCGGATCCCGGCGTTCCGTGCAGAACAGGCCGTAGATCCAGCCATCCTCGTGGGCGGTCAGCCGCATGTCATAAACGTTGGTGTCGGGCTGGTTTGTTTCCGGCAGATCCACCGGCTCGTCCCAGAAACGAAAGCCATCCACGCCGGTTCCACTTTCCGCCACAGCGAAAAACGACTTGCGGTCGCACCCCTCCACCCGGCATACCAGCAGAAATTTTCCATCGTGATACAACGCACCGGGATTGAAGACGGCATTGATACCTTGTCGCTCCAACAACCATGGATTGCTTTTGAAATTCAGGTCAAACCGCCATTCCAGCGGCACATGGGAGGCCGTAACCACCGGATCGCGGTAGCGCTCAAACACGCCGTTGGTCCAATGGCGATCGACCAAGTTCCGGCAGCCCAGGATCGCCGAATATTGCGCCCGCAGCCCCCGCAATCGCCTGTTAAAACTGGCCTGCAACCGCCCAGCGTTCTGGATTGCAGAAGATTTTTTCCGTTTATTTTTCATGCTTATCCTCGGAAATCCACGGCCAACGTCCTTTGTAGGACGCGGTCCCACCCGCCGACCACCACCACGCCATTTTATGCTACCTGGATATTGACGTTTGTAAAGCAGCGCGGGGCTGACTTAATGTAAACAGGGGTTGCAGACCGCTGACGGCGAACCGAGGGCGATTCCCGCCACGCCAAGCGGGTTCCGCGGTCGGAGGAGCGGAGGCGCGCCGACGCACGCTTAACCCTGAAAGTTCTACGGATGGTTGAGCCACGTAAGATGCATGGCCGCTTCAATTGAGGGCGTCGGCCGGCTGCACGGCCTGGGCAAACGTCTGGATGGAATTGATGGCATCGACATGGCCATCCGGAAAGGCGGTGTTGATGACTCCGTTATGTCCGGCAATCACACCGGGCAGCGTATCCAAGGAGAACGGTTCGGCCCCTTTTTGTATCGCCCAACTGTTGGCCACCTGCCAAGGTGTTAGAGAATTTCCATTGGATTGGTTGTAGGTGCCATTGACATCCCAGCCGGCGTTATAGGCATTGGCGACTCCCATGCCTTTAAAAGCCACCGAAGTGTCGGAAAGGAGCATTTCATCCTGGGGTACAGCCCCAAGCCGGATGAAAAGCGGAGATGAAGAGGACGACCCACGGGGCCGGGGAAGTGGGCTATTGTATTTACCGCCATTATAAAAAACGAAAAGATTTATATTAATGGCATAGTTGCATCGGCCATAGAAAGGGTTGCCAAATCTGGTGAGTTCCGTGCCCTGGTAGACTTCTTGGAAAAGCGGACAGAGCCACACCGGAGAGCTGGGATGGTTGTAACCGTAATAGCCGCCATAGATATTGGGCAAATAAGAAGTTACATTCTTTGGGCCGTTGGGGTACAGCGGTGCGCCACCGATTGCCATGGCCCAGGAATACACGGGATTGAGGTTGGAGGTAGGAAGAAAACCATTGTTGTCGTTGGCATAGTCTTGAAGGGCTAAATCAATCTGCCGCTCGTTGCTGGCGCACAAGGTTACATTGGCCGCTTCCCGCGCTGCCGCCAGCGCCGGCAACAGCAGGGCAATGAGAATGGCAATGATGGTAATCACCACCAACAATTCCACCAGCGTAAAGCCAGATTCCCAGCGATGCCGGACCGATACCGAGGTGCGGTGATGACGATTTACACTGTTCATGACCAATCTCCTTGGACAGACGACCACCGCCATGACCTGCAGATCGCGTCATGGCAGATGTTGATAAGCTCAAGCATAATGCGTCTCCGCGTGACCACAAGGTCTTATGGCGCAATTCGTGTATCCATTAGCGCAATGTCCTTAGGAATAGCCGGAGTATGGTCGGGCACCAAGTAGAGCCCACAGCAGGCCGAGGGGGTTAATTCGCCGCCTGCACCTGCAAGCCAGCACCCAGGGAAGCCATCCCTGGGCTGAATGTTCTCGGCAGTCGGTGCGCGTGCCCCAGACCGATCCCGAATGTTTTCGGGACGGGGTTGTATGCGCGCCGTGGCCGACAAAAAGGTTGTATTCGCAGACCCGTCGGCGTACCGGGGCGTGGAGAAACACGCGTTGGGCAGCGCATTGGGGCCTGGCATCAGCCATTTGTCATCTCATGGATTTGCCCAAATGCGTAAACCTTCACTTTTTATAGGGTGCAGGCCAGCGCGATGATGCGGAGGTCAGGACTGCAACTGCCGTTAGCACAAGAGTTTATAAAAAGTGAAATTTTTTATCTTGACTATCGAATTTATTGATCTATAATAATTTTTATCGGTCGCCGTTTGAAAGTCGCATGGATGTGATTTTATGGGCGGCTAAAGGTTATGAAACAGGGGAAAATAATGTCGCATCGGTTTGGGAACTCGGAAGGGTTAGCTACACACAGAGTAAAGTCGGGATTTGCGGTTGGTGGCTTGGGGTTGAAGGCATTGTCGCTGGTGGCCATGGCGGCCGCAGTCGCAGCGGGTGGCCATACGGCCCTTGCAACGACGGAAACCTCGCCAAATTGGGCGGGGTATGCAGATACGCCGGCAACGGGCAATACATTCACCAGTGTGTCAGCCTCATTTGTCGTGCCGACGGTAACGGCAGGATCGACGACCACGTCGGGCAGCTATTCGCCGGCTGGCTATTCGTATGCTTCCTTTTGGGTAGGTTTGGACGGATTCAGTTCCGGCTCGGTCGAACAGGTCGGCCTTTACGTTGCGGCAAAAAAGGGGGGTGCAACGACCTACTCCCCCTTTACAGAAATGTTTGAGTCGGGTGATCCTACAGGAACACCAGCCGTGACACTCCAAGGCTTGCCGATCTCAGGCGGTGGGTATCAGGCGGTTGCCGCCGGGGATACCATCAATGTTTCCGTCACCTACACAGGTAATAACAACTATTCGCTAACGATAGCGGACACGACCTCCGGCGGCAGCTACTCCACTTCCCTCGCTGGCGGAAACAACCCGGCACCGCAGCGGTCGTCAGCCGAATGGATTGCCGAAGCCCCCAGCTTGGTCTATACCAACTCCCAGCACCAACAGGTTTCGGTAATTCTGCCCCTGGCAAATTTCACGCCGATTACGTTCACCAACGCCGTGGCCACCGATTCGGCAAGTGGTACCTACAATGCCGGCGGGCCTAATAGCACGCAGATCAATTTAGTCCCGAGTTCGGGTTTGGGCGCGCAGGCGTCCAACGTTTCGGTCGGGGGAACAGAGTTCACAGTGGCCACGCCGGAGCCAGCCGCCCTTGGCTTAATGAGTGTTGGTGGTCTGGCAATTTTGTTTGGACGGCGCAAACGCCATTGATTGAATGCCAAGTTGTCGGGACTGCCATTCTTGGGCGGTAGCGCCGGCAGTTTTACGACTATTTCGAGGGGAAGCTCGCCCTTCTGCTTGGCGTTTTGCTTTGCCAATGGCGGCGATGCCTGCCGCCACTGTGACCCCGCACCCATGCGGCTAAGTAGGAACGCAAAATGATTGCAACATAGAAGCCATTATGGATAATACTGTCGGCGGCGGAGCCGCCGGGAGGTTACTATGGGCTACCGCCTGAAGCTCACGGACGAGCAATGGGACGAACTGG
>JAJYZF010000206.1 GCA_021800165.1 Planctomycetota bacterium
GCTGCTTTTCCAACGCGTACATGACCGCAAGCATCGCACGATCTTCAGTCTGGCGATAAATTACGCCTTCTACTCCACCGATAACATCGCGCGGAACAGTCTAATCACCCGCGGCATTCACCGGCTGTGGTATCCAGGTGGTATGTGGCGTGGGGCTATTTCAACCTATACGATGAAGCTCTCCCCGGCGTGGACCATCTTGGTGCGGGGTGATAAGTCCGCGTCTTCGCCCAGTTATCCCTCCGCGCCGCCTTTGGCAGCGGTGAGATCTTATGGAAAGGGCAGAATTGCGGTGGTGACCTGGTCGCCCAAATATTCCATTAATGATGGATTTCACCCGGCCTATGGCGGCTACATGCTGGGGAACAAAGGCGATGGGTTCAAGTTCCTGTGCAACCTTTACAACTGGCTGGGTCGGCCGTCGATCAAGCAAGGTTGGGTCTATTCCCCGCCGTCGCGCCCGAAAGTTCCGGCCCAAAGCGTGGGGGCATGGGGGACGAGGGGGAAGATTCCAGCGCCGGCGCCGTCCGTCAGTAAAGCGACGTTAATGGCCCAGCTTAAGACCGCTCCCCGCACCCACATTTACAAGGGCATTATTGGCGTATGTCCCCAGGGGAGGAGCAGCGGACAGGCCACGGTGGCGGCATTTTGCCGGACAGCGCGCCAACTGGGGTTGGATTTTCTGGTCTTCGCCCCCTCTTACGCCAAGATGACCTCGGCCAAATGGCGGAGGCTGAAACAGGAATGTCGCGCCAACTCCACGGCTGATTTCGTGGCCCTGCCCGGCCTGCGTATCAACAGTCCTTCCCAGCCGGGCGAGCGTCTGGTCTTCAACTTGAACCGCTGGCCCACGCCAGCCTGGGTGGCGCCCGATAATTGGCCCACGCTGCTTTTCCACCATCGCCAGTGGCCGACGGTGGTGGTGGTGCACCCTCATTTGAACCGGCAGAATCCGTGGCAACTTAAATTTTATAACGCCCTAGCTCTGGTGACCTATGGCCCCCACAACCGGCTGGAGGACCAGGCCTTTCAGGAGTACCGCCAACTGGTCGCCAGCGACTATCGCCTGATTCCAGTGGTGGTCAACGATCTATCCTCGGTGGCGGGATTAAAGGCGGCGGCGGGCGGGTGGCTGACCTACACCCGGGCCCCCTCGGTGGCCGGCATTCCCGCCAGCCTCCAGACGGAGTACGGTTCCGGCGCTTCCTTTGTGAGTCGCGGCCCGGTAGTCAGGCAGTTCGCCGAGGCCGGCGGGTACCGTACTGAAAAATACCCGGCGGATCTGCCCTACTACAGTAGCGCCTTACCTGGCAGCGGCATCCTTTTTCGGATCAAGGTTATTTCACGCCATCCCCTGACCGAAGTAACGATGTACCGGAACAACACCGTCTTTCGGCGATTTTTCCCCCACCGGCGGCAATTTTCGCAATGGGTTTGGGCGACCGACGACAAGAACGCGACCTTCACTTTGACCGCGAAAGACTCCCTGGGACGCCAGGTAATTTCCAATCAGGTGCACCTCTATAACCCCCTGTTCAATTACACTATGTGCGTCGATAAACAAAATAGCATCCTCGATGTGTTCAAGCGAAATGCGGCCACGACGGTCGCCCTGTTTATATCGGGTGGGGACGACGGCCAGCTCATGGTCGCCGACTCCGCCCGTCGAATCAACCAAATTATTCCAGCGGGGGTGGACGCCAGTTGGGATGCTATCCAAGGCTTCGCGACCGGGCCGGGATTCTATTTCGCGGGCTGGGGTCATTCGCCAGTGTGTTTGTGGAGGCGGGGCAATTTTAGCTCCAGTGACTGCCTGATAAGCGAGAACCGTTACGACGGCAGTCTGGCCAGTGCCACGGTGAAATACACCATGTTTCGGCCGGCGATTCCCGGGGATTACTTCATTCTGGTTAAAAGTAAAGTGAAGATAAAGAAAAATATGAGGGTGGAGAACTGGTCTCAAGGACCGGGAATCTGTCTGCTTTCGCTTTCGACCAATGCCGGAGTTCGTTTCGATTCCCACTATGCCCTGGTCCACGCGGACGGAATAATGAAAGAGGGCCAATTTAAACCACCAGCTCAGAACGCCTTTATTCCCTTGCACTTCCAGACCACCCAAGGCGGCTATGCCGCTTTTTGGCCAGATCCCGTCGGTGACTTCGCGGTTTATCCCGCCGATAAGCAGCGGTATGATCTATACTTGGGCTTGGGCACACCCGGAGGGTCAGGGTGGAACCGCTACGGAAACTATCTCAACTTTGGTTTTGCGGCACCCCAAAAGGTGCTGGCGGCCGGAACGGTGCTGCACGCCAAGTTTCTTTTTGTATTGGACGATGGCCACGGCGCGCCGGAGGACTTCCAATTTATCAGGCGTGCCTACGGCCTGGCCGGGCCGCCTGCCTACCACGTTTGGCTGACACACGGCCGGGTGCTGAGCACGGTCTATGCCCTGACTCTGCGGGCGAAGCATGACTTTGTCCGCGGGCGGCTTTCCCAGGCCGACCTTCCCAACGACCATTTGGGGGTTATCGTCAAGGGGGTTAACGACAACTGGGACGCTGGCCTTTACAACCCGCGGACGAAGGTGCTGCGGCGGGTGGGGATGTACCGTGGCGCCGCGTATGTTCTTTTGAACACCCGGCATGCCCAGGACTTTATTATTGGCAATCTGGTCTACGCCAACCAGCCGCGGGTTAGACTGACGCTGCTGAAACTCAGCCCACACCGACTGGTGATAATTGCACAGAATCCTACCCACCGGCCGGTCACGGCAATGGTGGGCAGCTTGTTCTCCAAGCAGACCAAGCCGTGCCAGCTGGCCGCTGGCGGAACCGCCGCCATCCAGCTGCTGCGCCGTTGATGGCGTGGCTGGCTTGGTGAAAGTATACTAAGCCCCTTGCTCCGAGTGGGGTAGGAAAATCGGATTGATTATGTGGCACAATACTACGGCGTCGATGGCCTGCCGTCTGTTCGGAGATAGAAGCACGAATGAAAACGAGCGTGGTGCCTTGGTGCTGTGAC
>JAJYZF010000085.1 GCA_021800165.1 Planctomycetota bacterium
GACTATAAAAAGTCGTTTTTCCATGGACCGAGCTTACCTTTATTCGCGTGTACAGCGGCTCACCAGCCACCGCCACCGGCCTCACTTCCACTATCTTGGCCTGGTGCGGAGCCACCGTTAATATCCGGGACTGCCGCGTCGGCTTGTCGTCTCGCGGCACCACCTCCACCAATGACCGTACCCGCATCGCTTTGCCACTAGGATTAAAAATGGCCACCTTGATATTCGCCGGACTGTTGGCCTTATCCTGCAACTGCCTTACCTGCACCACCGGCGCCGCCGAATCAAAGGTCACCTGCGGCATCGTCGCCACATTGGCGTAGCCACCCCCATGCGGTGCCCATTGCGTCTGCCACGGTAGATGGGGGCCACGCTGCATCCAATCTCGCCCAATCCGAATCGCCACCGTTTGCCCCTCAATGTGCTTAATCCCAAAATCCTTCCACGGTATCGCCACCCGGCAGATCCAGCGGTTCCCCACTATATTGTTGACAATCTTCCAGTGCCCATGCCACGCCTTGGCTCCCGCCCCGCGACTGCGAAACGAATTTTGCCAAATCGCCCCTTTGGCGTTAAAAATCAACTGGTAGCCCGCACCACGACCCTGGCCACCTTTCTGCAGCGGCGCAACTAAAATCTCCGCGTCATCGTCCACCGTGATGATATGGGCATTCACGCCCGGAGGCATCGGATTCACCCGCGCCAGCAATTTGCCCCCCGGCGGCGTTTGCGTTTCCACCGCCACCAACAAATCCTTCGCGCTCCCACCCACCCAAAAATGCGCCGCCCATGGCGCTAACGTCCCCCCCGGCGCATTGACCGTAAACCCCGTCATTTCATCCGCACCCGCCCACTGGGACGCCTTAAACGCACCCCGCATCGGCGGCGCTTTCATCAACGGCAGCCGAATCCGCGGCACGAAATACTTCCACGCCGTCGAACCCCGCACCACGCCCAATCCACACCCCAATGCCGCCAACACCATCACTACCAATAATTTCCAATTCGTGCCAATGGCCCGCATATCACACTCCGCGAAAAACACCCAACATCCACAGCCCCCGCCCCGCAGCAGGGCTTTACCCCAACCGCTACTCCAATCCCCGCCATCCAACAAATCATACAAAATCAGAATTGCCCCACAAGTATTATTTTGCGCAAATCCTATGCCTTTTTTTACCATCCCCCTTATTGGCTCAATCAGCCCAGGGATTGTTTCCCTGGGCGCGCACAATCCGTGAAAAATTCTAAGCCGGCCAGCCTGCTGGCCGTTATTCCTGTCTTCCTTGAGCTCTACCGTTAAGGCATGGATGCCGAAGTCCCGATGCTGGAGGACCAGCACATCGGGATCTCCTCTCTCGCGCAGCGCCCTCCGTCCGTCCTCCGCGGTCCTCTGCGTCCCCTGCGGTGAGCCCCCCGCGGCCACAGCCGCCTTTAACTCCTAGCTCCCAGTTTCTAGCTCCTGCGGCCACAGCCGCCGTGCTCCTTTCTCGCGCAGCGCCCCCATCCTCCGCGTACCTCCGCGCCCGGCGTTTATCCCGAAGTCCATCGGGATGGATCACCGCGTCGTCACTTCGTGTCGCCTGTCCCGATAACCAAGCGGCAAGAACTGTGATCGGGATCGCGTCCGGAGTTTATCCTGACGCATCGGGATGTTTAATCCGGCTCCCGTCTCGCGGGCCGCGGCCCGCGCCGGTATAATCTTTCCAACACCCCATGGTTCAAAAGGATGCCACCCATGATTGCAAAATTCAAATCTTCCCTAGTTCCAACGCCTTTCCGGTCTATTCCCCAAGTCGCTGTCTTGATGGAAACCTCCCGCTCGTTTGGCCGCGGCGTCATCCGCGGCATCGCCAAATACGCCCAGGCCAATGGCCCGTGGAACCTCCACGTACACCCCGGTGATTTAGGCCAAAAGATAACGCTCCACCGCGGATGGCCGCTGGACGCGGTTATTGGCCGTATCAATACGCGTGCCACACTCAACCTGATTCGGCGGCGCAGGCTCTGCTCCGTGTGCTTGGTCGAAAATAAGCTCTCCCCATCGCCGATTATCACCAGCCGAACAAAAACCAGCGCCGCGGCCTTTGACCATTTCCGCCATCTCGGCTACCGGCGCTTCGCCTATTACGATCAATACACCTCTTGGGGCATGGAACGAGGGCAGAGCTTCGCGGAAATTGTGCAGGCCGCGGGTTACGATTTTTACCCCTGCCCAACCTTTGGCCGCCGCCCCGCCGGTCTTGCCGAATTGGCCCGGTGGCTGCGGCAACTCCCCAAACCCATCGGCCTGTTTGCCGCCGACGACCTCGCCGGCCGGGAAGTCATCGACGTATGCCGCTATGCCCAGGTGGCCGTCCCCGAGGAAGTGGCCGTGCTCGGCGTCGATGACGATGAGTTGATCTGCGGCATCTCCTATCCCGCATTATCCAGCGTGAAACTCAATGCCGAACGTATTGGCTATGAAGGAGCTGCGGTACTCCACGCCTTGCTCCTGGGAAAACCTCCCACCCGTGAGCCTATCGAAATCGATCCCTTGGACGTAATCGCCCGGCAATCGACGGATGTCATCGTCATTGAAGATCGACTGGTAGCTCAAGCCACCCGCTACATCCGCGAACATGCCCGCGAAGGCGTTAATATAGCCGATGTGCTTCGCCATACCCGCTCCTCCCGACGAACACTTGAAACACGCTTCCGCCGGGAAATGGGCCGATCTCCCCACGCGGAAATTCTCCGCGTGCAATTAACCTTGGTTAAGGATCTGCTCATCACTACCGACCTGAAGCTTCAGTCCATCGCCGAACGAACCGGTTTTTCCAGCATGGAATACCTGCATCGGGTCTTTCGCAAACAGTTCCACATAACCCCCACGGAATTCCGCGTGCGCAATCGCAAAACCAGTGGCTAAAGGACCGCGCAAAACTAAATTCATATTTCTTGATGCGGGAAGTAAGGATTTATGAATACAACACAACGTGGCGCACCCGCTCCGCTAACTCGGCCCGCTTGGCTTCCTTGCCCATCGCCGTAGCGACAGCTCCACCCCCGCGCGGTGTCAATGGCGCCGTAGTCCTCGTTGAGGCTGACTCGCGCACTTGTTCGAGTCAAGTGGTGCCGAAGTTTTCCGGTTCAAATTTCCCCAGCACGCCCCGCAGCATCGCCCAAATATTCTCCACCGGCGTACCAGCCTGGATTGCGTGACTCGGAGCGGCGATGTACCGCCCGCATCGGCCGAAAATTTGGCATAGCTGCCGGCACTCGTGCCGCACCGTCGCCGCATCCGCATACGGCAGCAGTCTCTGCACCGAAATACCGCCATGAAACGCCAGACATCTACCGTAGGTATCCTTCAGGCGACGCGGATCCATGCCAACCGCGTCGGTTTGCACGGCCTCCAATCCGTCGATACCCACGTCAATTAAGTCCGGCAGAATGTCGAACACGGCTCCGTCGCTGTGGTGGAAAATTTTGACGTTTGGCAACACACGGCGGGCATTTTCGATCAACCGGCGATGAAACGGCTTAACGACGTGACGGTACGTTTCCAGCGAGAATAGCAAGCCGTTCTGGCCGCCCAGATCGTCGGCTATATGCAGCAAATCAACCTCATCGCCGAAGGTTTTTGCGGCTCGTGCTAACCGGCCCGTGAAATAAACACAGATGCGATTCAGTGCGCTCTGAACCAACCGTGGATTAGTGATTAAGTTGACCATGGCTTCTTCCATGCCGGTCATCCAGGTGTATATTTCGAAGGGATTGCCGCCGATGCTCAGCGGCAGCATCCACGCTTTTTGATGTTGAGGATCATGGCGGCGCGCCTTGCGGAGCATTTCCTCATAGTCAAACCAGTCCGGGCTGGGCCAGCGGACGGTCTCGAGTTGCTGGGCGTCTTCCAAGCCTGCCAGAGGATGCCCCACAAATTCCTGGTAGACTCCAGCCCCGTAAGACACATCTTTCGTACGAATACCCCACTCACCTCCTTGCGGTGGTGGACCGATATACTGATCTTCGATTCGAAGAATGTCACTGACCCCGTCACGGAGTGTGGGCCAATCGCAGCCATGGTGCGCACACCAGACCTCCAGTTCCCCGATGACTGGAGGCTGGGGTCCGAAGCCCCAGGCAAATGGCGTGCGGTCCGGTTCCTTACCCGACAGAGCTACCGTAACGCGTTCGCGGGAATTCATAAACCCCCTTCAGCGATTGAGTAACCCCTCACGAACTCCGGTCCGGCCTGGCCAACAACAGGGCTAAAACCCAAGTGATTCCATCCCCCGCGTCTGCGGCCGCGGCCCGCGCCGGGCTCTCCTGTGCAACTTTCTACATGCTCCATTCCCGCACAGCGCTCCCACGGCAATGCGGAGACAAGGTTGGCCATAGCGGGCATTTTATCAGTTTGATTCACGATTTTCCCCAATCATTATTTCATGCCGAAAATACGTTTGAGAGTCTCCATATAGTAGCACAGATTTTCGAATGACACGTCGGGCGGCAGCCGCACGCGCCAAGTGAAAGTATCGCCAAATGCTGCGATAACCAACGGTCGCGGTTATATTCCCTTGCAGTCTGCGTCCGTGGAGCAAACTATGCCAAGAACTTCCCTCACTCTCGCCCCGAGCCAACCGACACCGCAGAAGCTCCTCATCATTTCCTGTTCCGCTGCCAAACGCCGCCGACCAGCCGCCAGAACTCCCGCCATCGAAAGGTACGACGGCGTTTTTTTTAAGGTGCTGCGAAAGGCTTTGCGCCAGGGCCACCCTCGGTGGCCGATCGCGATCCTCATCATCTCGGCGAAATACGGCCTGATCACCCCGGACACTCTCATCCCCAACTACGATATTGAAATGAATGCTCGGCAGGCCGAAAAACTTGCAAGCTCAATCCGCGCAAAGCTCCAGCAGATAATCAGCCACACCAAGCCCCGCGAGATTCTCATTAATCTAGGCCAGACCTACGCCAAGACCATCCGTGATCTCCCCGAATTGCAGAACGCCTCTTGGGTTGCAGGCCCAATCGGAAAGCGCGCTTCCATCCTTAAGGCTTGGCTCACCCATGACAACTAGCCTTCATTCCATTACATTAACACCTCCGGCAACAAAGACAAGACTGGTAACCGTAGCATGTTCGACCACGAAAAAAAAATAGTGCTGGGGTCGCACGAACTCCGGGTCCCGGCATTATTCGCCAGTTACCGCCTGGGTGATTATCCCACCTCCGGCCTGCGCAAATTTCCCTGGGCCATGACCCGAACTGAGGCCCTGCTCATCAACGCCTACGATTTCACGCGCCGCAAATACCAAAAGCAGCTCTCTTCCGGGTGGAATGCCGCCGATGATTTACACTTCCAAGGCAAGCCCATCATCATCGATTCCGGAGCCTATTATTTCACGAAGAAATCAAAGCTGTCCATGAGTCCTTCCGAAGTGCTGGACATTGAGCTTCGTACCCATGCCGACGTTGGCGTGGCCCTGGATCACCCCTTCCCACCCGATGCCAAAGACAAAGCCAGACGCATCGCTACCACCATCCACAACACCGAGATCATGGCCCGCCAAATGGCCCATACCCCGCAGACCATGGCCATCATGCCCGTTATCCATGGCCATACGCCCGCGCATATCCACAGTTGTATCAGACAGCTTCGCATTATTGCCGACCGTTACCACACGCCATTGCTGGACCACGTTGGCATCGGAAGCCTGGCACCGCTGGCCCAGCGCGGCGATGCCAAGCTGGCGGTCGATGTTATCCACACCGTTCGCCAGGCGTTGCCGCGTTCCCAAATCCATTGCTTCTCGATGGGATCAGCCTTGCTTATGCACCTGGCCTTTTATAGCGGAGCCGATTCTGTGGACTCCCAAACCTGGATGGTCAGCGCGGGCTTTAAACTGGCCCAACTTCCCGGCCATTACGTCATGCGGATGGCCAAACGAGAATATAAAGGTGACGAACACTTTCGCCAGGCCATGGACCAATTCCGCCAGCGTCTGGCCATCCTCGCGGATCAAGAGGGGTTCACCGCCAAAGACTGGCTCTCCGGACGCACCGTTGACCTCACCCAAACCGGCGAACGCCGGCGCTACGTCAGCAACCTCATCGACCTCAACAGAAATGAGCACGTTCATAACCGCGCCTGCCACAACCTCTGGAGCTTCAACTTTGAAGTCCGCCAATATCGCAAGGCCAAGTGCGATGGCCTGCTGGACGAATTTCTGCAATCCCGCCTGGCTGGAACGCGGTATGGTGCCGCATTCCAGCACGCAAGAAAACTCCATGCCCAAGCGCGTTGTGCACTCTCGCGGCAGTTGCTGCCTGTCGCTTGCCCTCCAACGCCACGGGCTTTAATATCCAGTGGTCCGGTTGTATGACACCTAACGTGTGGACACCGACGGCGACTGGCCGCCATCATCTTGTAACCCTGGGGGGGGAACCCAGTGCCTGATCCACTAATCCTTCCACAAATCGGTGACATCATCACCGTTCGCCAGCGCACGTACCTCGTGGAGGATGTCTGCCCGTCGCCCGTTCCCACGCCCGCAACATTATGCAAACTCTCCTGTGTCGATGACGACGCCCAGGGCCAGAACCTGGAAGTTCTCTGGGAGTACGAGCTGGACGGCAAAATAATCCGAGCCGAACACTGGGATAAACTTGGTGTACGCGGATTCGACCAGCCGGATATCTTCGCCGCCTACCTCAATACCTTGCGCTGGAACTGCGTCACCGCCACCGACCCACGGCTGTTTCAGTCCCCGTTTCGCGCGGGAATCAGCCTTGAACCTTACCAGCTTGAGCCTTTGCGTAAAGCCCTCCTCTTGCCGCGTGTCAATTTGTTCATCGCTGACGACGTAGGCTTGGGCAAAACAATTGAATCGGGGCTTATCGCACGCGAATTGCTGTTGCGTAAAAAGGCCCGTGATATTGTCGTGTGTTGCCCGCCCTCGATGCTGCTGCAATGGAAAGAGGAAATGGAATCACGCTTCGGCCTGATGTTTGAAATTCTTGACCGGCAATATTTGGCCAAAATCCGCCAACAACGCGGCTTCGCCGTCAATGCCTGGTCCACGCACAGCCGGTTCCTTTTCTCCAGCCGCCTGCTCATTGATGAAACCTACACCGCCCCGTTGCGTGACTGGCTTGGTGAACTGCGGCCCGGTTCTCTGTTGATCCTTGATGAAGCGCACCATGCCGCACCATCTTCCGGTCGCCGCTACGCCATTGATTCCAAAATCACCCGCGCCATGCGCGACCTCGCTCCACGTTTTGAGCACCGGCTGTTCCTCTCCGCCACGCCGCACAATGGCCATTCCAACAGTTTCTCCGCACTCCTGGAAATTCTCGACCCCCAGCGATTCTGCCGTGGCGTCAAGGTCCGCAGGAGCGATCTCGATGCCGTAATGGTCCGCCGCCTTAAAGAAGACATCCGCCAAGCCGTTGGCGGATTTGCCAGACGCCGCGTGGTGCAGATCGACATCGCTGATTTACCGGCTGATTCCCCCGAACTCCGCCTCCCGGAGCTTCTGGATCAGTACCGGCAACTGCGGGAACAACGCCTGCTCTCGGAATCCAAACGCAGTCGTGCCGCATCAGCGCTCTTGATCACCGGCCTGCAACAACGCCTGCTTTCGTCCATCGAAGCCTTTTCCCGCACACTTCGGGTTCACCGTGCTACGGCCCTGCGGCAGTGGAATATGTCTCCAACGGCAGATTCCGCCGGCCGATCCGCCGCGCCGGGCACCGAGCAGTCCACTCCAACCAGTGACCTTACCAGCCTTGAGCCTCCCGCCGCCGACGATGACCGGGCGGAACTTTCCGAAGAACAGCTCTGGCAGGAGGAGGACTTGCTCATTACCGCCGCTACCAGCCAATCCGCTGCGACGCCCACGCAACCCGACGCCAGAGCCTGTTTTTTGCGCGAACTTGAACTGCTGGAAGAAATGGCCGGCATTGCAGATTCCGCCCGCCAACGCCCCGACGCCCGGATGAACTACCTTCTGGCTTGGATAAAACAGCACATGTGCCCGCAACTCGGCCAGCCCTCCAGCAGTACCGGCCCGTCGCCATGGACCGATCTACGCATTATCATCTTCACTGAATTTGACGACACCAAACGCTACATCGAACGCCAACTCCGCGCCGCCATCGCCGACGACGCCGAAAGCGACAACCGCATTGCCATTTTTCACGGTCCAACCCCGCCCGAACAAAGGGAGCTTATCAAACAGGCCTTCAACTCCGATCCCCGTCATAATCCTCTGCGAATTCTGATTGCCACCGATGCCGCCCGTGAGGGCCTGAACCTCTAGGCCCACTGCTGGAACCTTTTTCACTTTGATGTCCCCTGGAATCCGGCACGAATGGAACAGCGTAATGGCCGTATTGACCGCAAACTTCAACCCCACCCCGAAGTTTTCTGCCGCTATTTCTTTTACCATCAACGCCCCGAAGACCGCGTCCTGCAGGTTCTGATCAGAAAAACCTCCACCATCCGGGAAGAACTCGGCAGTTTTTCCGCCGTGCTGGAGGGCCGCTTGGCCGGTGCCATTAAATCCGGCATCCGGCGCAACGCCATCGACCAGATTATCAGCGATATCCAATCCACTGATTTACCGCCTGACCAGCGTCAATGCCTGGCCGAAGAGTTGGAAGAATCCCGACTCCGAAAAAACGCTCTCAACGAGCAAATTGAGGTGTTGTCAAAATATCTCGACAATTCCCGCCGCCGCATCGGTTTTGATGAAAACCACTTCTATGCCGCCATCGCGTCGAGCCTTAAAATCGCCGGTGCTCCACCGCTTGAGCCGGTTGCCGACACTCCCCACGCATTTTCCTTTCCGCCGATGGATGGTATCCCCGGTGCCGACCCCACCTGGGCCGCCGCCATGGATTCACTTCGCCCGCCGAAGCCACCGGCTATGAATTTCTACCAATGGCGTGCAACATCGCCGCCCCGTCCCATCGTGTTCCACGATCCTGGAACACTCTCTGATGAAACGGTCCATTTCCATCTGGATCAGCGGGTGGCCCAGCGGCTGCTGGGACGATTTCGCTCCCAGGGCTTCCTCCACCACGATATTTCCCGCTGCTGCCTCACCCACACCGCTGACCGCGTTCCGCGAATTATCCTTCTCGGGCGCATGTGCCTTTATGGCCCGGCCGCCGCACGCTTGCATGAAGAACTGGTTTTTGTCGCTGCCCGTTGGCTACCGCCCGACACGCGCACCGCGTCATTAGCCCCGTACGCCCGTGATGCCGAAGATTTCACCCTTCAACTCCTTGACGATGCCCCCACCACCCCCAACCCGGCCACCGATAGGCCGGCCACCCCGCTGGCCGCTCTTCCACCCGTCCCCACCCTGCTCGCCGCGCTCCCCCACGACGTGCGCGACCTCATGCCTCATCTACAGGCCCGCGCAACCGCCGCCGCTCAAGCCGCCCGTGCCGCCCTGCAAAAACGCGGTGATGCCGAGGCCGCCGCCATGCTCCAGATTTTACAGGACCAGCAAAAGCGCATCAGCCGCAATGTGGCGCAATACCAATCCGAAGCTTCGGGGCAACTGCATATCGCATTTGATGAATCAGAGCGTCGCCAATTGGAGGCGGATCACCGCTATTGGACCAAGCGCCTCGCCGGTCTTGCGCGTGAAATCGCCGAACAGCCGCAACGCATCACCGAATTGTACCATATACAGGCGCAAAGAGTTGAACCCGTTGGCGTCGTCTATCTTCTGCCGGGGGGCGTATAAAAATGCCCGCCGAATCTGAATATCGCGCTTTAACCGACCATCTGGAATGGATTGGCTATGTCCAGCCCGTGGGATTGGTCGTCTCCCCGGCAGCACTGCTGGATTGCCAAGCGTACGTTGATCGCAATATCCACCAACTCCAACAGGCTCTGTTGAATTGCCTTTCAGATGATTCGCCCCGCCGGGTTATTGATTTTGCCCGCTTCACAGAGTGCGTTCTGGAATGGCGGGACACCGATCTGCAGACCGTCGATCCCGGAAACACTGCACAGCAGCAATTGTGTGTTGCGCTGCCCGAGTATGGCCAAACCCTGCAACCCACCTTCGCCGTCCCGGATCCACATCCCGATGCCAGCGCTCCACCCTGGCTCATGTTGATTACCAACCTAAAAGCCGGCACCGATTTTGACCAACCCTCTGCCGCTTCACTCTGGAACGCCGCGCCCCAGGTGCAATTCGAGCGTCTGCTGCGCGAAACCAACATTCCCATCGGTCTGTTATTCAACGGCGATGCCCTGCGATTGGTCTACTGCCCGCGCGGTGAAAACAGCGGCCATATCACCTTCCCATTCGAAGCCATGGCCACTGTTGCCGGGCGGACCATGCTTTCCGCACTGCACATGCTCCTGTCCGCCGCGCGGCTTTTCACCCTGCCCCCTGAGCAGCGGCTCCCCGCGCTGCTGGCTCATAGCCGCAAAGCGCAAAGCCGCGTCTCCGAGCAACTCGCCGGCCAGGTGCTTGGCGCTCTCTATGAGCTGCTGCGCGGATTCCAATCCGCCAACGCCACCCACACCCCGCTCCAACACCTCCTCTCCACCAATGGCCAAAAAATTTACAAAGGAATTCTCACCGTATTGCTGCGCTTGATTTTTCTCCTCTACGCCGAAGACCGCGGCCTGATCTCCGCATCCGCACTCTACAGCAACCACTACTCGGTCGCCGGATTGTTCGATCACCTCCGTGCCGACGCGGCAATCTACCCCGATACCATGGAACAACGCTACGGTGCCTGGGCCAGGCTGCTGGTGCTCTTCCGTCTGATCCACGGCGGCGTCCATCATCCGGAATTGTCCATCCCCGCGCGGGAAGGGTACCTCTTTGATCCTGACCAATTCCCATTCCTGGAGGGCCGCAGCGACAACCAGACGCATGATCCATCCATCCCCACCGATCTGCCGCGCATCTCGGACCATACGGTTTATCGTGTGCTGGAAAAGCTCATGCTTTTGGATGGCCAGCGTCTCAGTTACCGCACGCTGGATGTTGAACAGATCGGCAGCGTATACGAAACCATGATCGGCTTTGAACTTATTGTCGCCGATAACCCCTCCATTATCTTGCGCCCCACTGGCACCCACGGCGCTCCAACGGTACTGAATCTTGCCGCCACGCTCACCATGGAACCGTCCAGACGCGCCGCCTGGATCAAAGAGCAAACTGGCCATGACCTTACCGGCCAAGCGGCACAATCCATCAACGCCGCCGCAACGGTCGATCAACTTCTGGAGGCCCTGCAAAAGAAAATCGCCCGTGATATTACCCCGGCACCCGTCCCCGCCGGCACCATGCTGCTCAATCCCACCGATGAGCGCCGCCGCTCCGGCTCCCATTACACACCCCGCGCCCTGACCGAACCCATTGTCCGTAAAGCGCTCGCTCCCGTGCTTGCTGCCCTGGGCCTCAAGCCCACACCGGAAGATATTCTCGAATTAAAAATCTGCGATCCCGCCATGGGTTCCGGCGCGTTTCTGGTGGAAGCCTGCCGTCAATTGGCCGATGAGTTGGTCAAAGCCTGGCATACCCACAACCGCCCTCCGGTCATCCCCCCGGATGAGGATGAAATCCTCCACGCCCGCCGCATCATCGCCCAGCGCTGTATTTACGGCGTCGACCGTAACCCCATGGCCGTTGACCTTGCCCGGCTGTCCTTGTGGCTGGCCACATTGGCCAAAAATCACCCGTTTACCTTTCTCGACCATGTTTTGCGGTGCGGCGATTCTCTGGTCGGTCTCACCCGACGGCAGATTACCGATGGCCACTGGCTGCCCACCAACCAGCGCATTTTTGGTCAGGAACACATTGAAAGCTGCCTTCAGCAAGCCATCGCACTGCGAAAAGAAATTCTTGCCGCCGGAGATCATGTACCCCATCCCATCAAATCCGCCAAACTCACCGAGGCAGACCAGACCACCAACGGCGTGCGGTTTTTTGGCGATGTCATTACCGCCGCCTTTTTCTCCGCGGAAAATGGCCGAAAGCGCCAGGCCGCCCGCGATGAGTATATCAACCGCTTAGCGGCCTATCTCCGCTCTGGTGATATGTCCCTGCGCCCCGGTGATGTCGTCGCCACTCTACGCACCGGTGCCAATCCGGTATTTCCCTTCCACTGGGAGGCGGAATTCCCGGAAGTGTTTGACCGTGAAAATGGCGGTTTTGATGTCATTGTCGGCAACCCACCTTTTGCCGGTAAAAATACCCTTATCGCCGGTAATCGTAGATTCTACCCGGATTTTCTTGCCGCCATTCATGAACAGTCCAACGGTAACACCGACCTTTCCGCCCATTTCTTCCGCCGCGCCTTTGTCCTGCTGCGTCTTGGAGGAACCATGGGTCTAATCGCCACCAACACCATCGCCCAGGGCGATACGCGCTCCACCGGCCTGCGTTATATCTGCACCCACGGCGGAAGCATCTATTGCGCCCGCCGCCGCTACAAATGGCCCGGCCAGGCCGCCGTAGTGGTCAGCATTGTGCATATTTTCAAACGCGGTCCAAATATGCCCCCACCGCCAAGCGAACTTGATGGCCGCACGGTCAAGCAGATTACCGCGTTTTTATTTCACGCCGGCGGCCACGACGACCCGCATCGGCTTTTGGCCAATGCCGGGATATCCTTCGTCGGTTCCTACGTTCTGGGCATGGGCTTCACCTTTGACGATACCGACCCCAAGGGCATCGCCTCATCCATTGCCCAAATGCACCGGCTGATCGCCAAAGACCCCCGCAACGCCCAACGCATCTTCCCTTACATCGGCGGCGAAGAAATCTGCACCAGTCCCACCCATGCCCATCACCGCTACGCCATCGACTTTGGTGAAATGTCCTTGGACCAAGCCGCCGCCTGGCCGGATTTACTGGCGATTGTGGAAGAGAGGGTGAAACCGGAAAGAGCGAATAACCCCATTCCCGCGAGGCGAGACCGTTGGTGGCAGCACGCGGGGAAATGCCCAGAACTCTATTCCACCATCACCGGCCTTGGTCGCGTGCTGGCAATTACGCGCGTCACACAGCATCTTGCCCCGACCTTCCTACCTACAAACATGGTCTACGCCGACTCCACCGTGATTATCGCCCTGGAACAGTTCAGTGCTCTGGCTGTCCTTCAATCCCGAATTCACGAGATTTGGGCGAGGGTGCTCGCTTCGTCTATGAAGGACGACATGCGTTACACACCCACGGACTGCTTTGAAACCTTCCCGTTCCCGGCAAACTTTCTCGCGGATGCCGATTTAGAGAGCACCGGAAAGACCTATTACGAATTTCGCGCCCAATTACTGATTCGCAACAACCAGGGGCTGACGGAAACCTACAACCGCTTCCACAACCCCGCCGAATCCTCAGCCGATATTATTACGCTGCGTCAATTGCATCAGCAATTGGATAGCGCAGTGCTCAAAGCCTACGGCTGGGCTGACATTCAACCTGTCTGCCAATTCATTCTGGATTATGAGGATCAGCCGCAAACCGAACCCGACGCAGGCCGAACCTCGAAGCGGAAAAAGCCATGGCGTTACCGCTGGCCCGACGAAACCCGCGACGAAATTCTTGCCCGCCTGCTCGAACTCAACCACCAACGCACCACCCATGAACCGGCCGGCCCGCTCGCCGCTCCCATGCCAACCACTCCCCCCACAACCGTCCCTCGCAGCGGGAAACGCAAACCACTCACGGCGGCTCCCAATTTATTCACCCAAGCCTCCCAACCGAACCCCAACACCAGTAAAATTACGCCAAGCGGAAAAGGAAGTCGACCAACATGAAAATAAAATCTATCACCATCAGCAATTTCGGCCCGTTTTACGGCGCGCATACACTGGCACTCGACCCGTGCCATTTGACAATTGGCTTGCGTCCCAGAAGCAGGGCATAAAAGATAAGATGTTTGGCGGACAGGTTCAGGATTGGCTGGCAGACACGCTTTCAGCCTCTGTTCCGCCGAAACATAAGATCATGGGGAAGACAATTGATTTGTGTCCGCCGGAAAAAATAGCCTCCGAAAAACTCCGCCAACTCGTGGGAGCGATCCGCAACGCATTAAATCCACCCCCAACGCAAACCCCATAAGCCGGCCAGCCCGCTGGCCGCGTCGCGTTTAGCGGGCCACGCGGCGTGGCCGCGGATTCGTCGTTTACCACATGGAGATTGCCAGTGGTTATCGCATATCACAGCACGTTTTCCGCCTACGGATTCTGGCTACCCAATGATCCACGCGGATCATGGTCCAATTACGTGCGCAGTTGGGATTTGTATAACGCCGCGGGCCACGCCACTGCGTGCGGAACGCGGCAATCGGTGGCCGCAGCCATCCACGACCACTCTGCCCGCCAACGGGCCAAGGAATCCCTGGCCAACGCCACGGTGAAGTTTTCCATGGCCCAGATCGCCGCCATTGGCCGCGGATTTGC
>JAJYZF010000086.1 GCA_021800165.1 Planctomycetota bacterium
GCCTAACCTCGGACCGGCCTCCGCAGCAGGCCCTGGCATCGAACAAAATTATCTCGACGCTTTCACCCACGCGAATTTCCCGGACAATATTGGATAGACATCGGGATAAACTCCGGACGCAGAGGACCGCAGAGGATGGGGCGGGGGGCGCTGCGCGAGACGGGAGGCCGCCAAGCGGTCAGCTATCAGCTTTCAGCGATCAGTCCCGATGAGCTGGTCCTCCAGCATCGGGGATTTCGGCATCCATGCCTTCCCGATACGCGACTCCTGTCACATCGGGATTTCGGCATCCATGCCTCAACGGCGATGGCGATTTTGTGCCGCTGGGGACGCCGGTCAGCGGTCAGCTTTCAGCTATCAGTCCCGATGCGCTGGTCCTCCAGCATCGGGGATTTCGGCATCCATGCCTTCCCGATACGCGACTCCTGTCACATCGGGATTTCGGCATCCATGCCTTAACGGGGGCGAGGACGGATTAAACTCCTGGTGCGATCCCGATCGCAGTTCTTGCCGCTTGGTTGGCGGGACAGGCGACGCGAAGAACAACGGCTGTTAAATTTTCCACCAAGTGCGTTTTCCACGCCGCAATCCGCGACGAATGAGCCTCATACATTCCCGCCCGATCTCCCACGGTTCGCTGCCCCTTGATAGCCTCCATCGCCAGCTTGGCTTTGAACTGCGGCGTAAACCGATGGCCTTTTACCGACATTGCAGCTACCCCGAAAATGGGGAAAAAACTACCTTGGCTGCGAGCCTAATTTTGGGGGGAGTTTACGTTGGATGCCGACAATTCTAAACCCGGCTGAGGCAGACGCAATTTCTTTGCGGGGATCGGCCTTGCATGGCTGGGCTGGGGCAGATATATTTAGTCCGATTCAGACCTTTTCTGGTCTGGCCGGCCGGACGGCCGTGAAGCCCGGTTACAAAAAGGAAGGATGCGGCCATGAAGATTTGTACGGACAAGTTTCTTAAGAATGCAGGCGTTAAATGTCTCCCTTTCGTCGGTGGGGAATATCAAAAAAATGGACCGGGTGGGCTGCGCGTTCTTATTTTGGGAGAGAGCCATTATAATGACAATGGAGAGTTTGGTCCGCAATTCACCCGCGAGGTTATGGAGGATATCCTTAATGGGGTGACCGATCCCCACTACGCTATTTACACAAAAATTGCGACGTTGTTCTCACGCAACTTAACGGATCGCTTGGGCCATAGGGCGAGATTTTTCAAGACCGTTGCCTTTTATAACTTCATCCAAAGCGCTGTTAGTGGGCCAAGAGTACCTCCGACTGCTGAAATGTGGAAGGCGGCGCGAGGCCCATTCGAAGCGGTACTCGGATGTCTGAAGCCGGAGTTGGTACTGGTTCTGGGCGTGAAGTTGTGGAAGGAGATCAAAATCCCCAGGAAGAAACTGCCTCCGGTCAAGTTGGGGAATGGCAAGGAGGCCCCGATGGGTTATTACACGATAGACCGCCATAGGTGCCAATTCTTTCGGATAAACCATCCCTCTTCAAGAGGTTTTTGCTACGATGTATGGAGACCGGCCTTAAAGGCAGCAATTAAGAGAGCGTCGGCCGCCAAGGGCAAGTCCTGATGGTTCGCCATCCGCCGCTCCAAGGCGAATGTTCCCGTACCCATGCCATAGCTGCGGACCGGCGATGGTGGCGGCTCTGGTTCTCGCTTCGGTTATGCGGAGGGGCCGGGCAAGAATGGCGTCCCCCGTTCCGGCTGGCCCTTTCGACCGGTCCGGTACGGTTGCGGGAGGAGTTTCGCGAGGCCCGGCCTTGCATCGCTGGGCTGGGGTCGGTATATTAAGTCCGATTCAGGCCTTTTCTGGTCTGGCTGGTCGGAAGGCGGCGAAGGGCTACGGATACGCCAATTGCACCCCGGTTTCTGATTTTCACCGGCGTCCCCTTGGTGGCCACGCATAGTATATGATACGGAGTTGGAACATGGCAGAAGGACGGTCTTAGTTTGTTGGAGCCGCCGGACAATATTTCGTGGCCTATGGTCTTGCGCTAAGGCAGATTCACGCCAGCCTGACCATTGGCAATGCGCCCACCGTTGACATAGTTGTGGCGGCAGCCGACGGGCAAAAATCGCTTTCCCTCCAAGTTAAGACATCGAGAAACGCGTATCGTGGGAATCGCTACGGCCGCGCGGGACATGAATGGGACGTTGGCGCATCGGCGGTTGATAAATGCTACGAGGGTTTTTGGTATGCGCTGGTGGACTTGCGGCAAAGTATTTCCGGGTGGAATCCAGAAGTGTTTTTCGTCCCGTCCTGGTGGGTTGGCAAGTTCGTAAAGCAAAACTTTAGCCGTAAGGTTTATTTCCTCCCTTCCTCCGCGGACGATATTTCGAAGGAAAAATGGGACTACGTAGCCGGGTATCTGGGTGGCGATAAAGGCGTTGTTACGTGGGCCACAACCTGGAACGAGGACAAGCTGGTAAAATGGGGCAAGGACAGCCCGCCCGCAGTGTGAAATTCGCCGGGAGACCGCGAGACCAAAGTCCCATCGACCCTGGCACTGAGTTTCAGCGTCGGGTGGTTGGGCTAATTCTCCGTGCTGGGTTTGAAAAATTCAGCGTTTTCATAAACTGCAATACCGGAGTAGCGGAGCCGTCCAAGGTGCGGCGTGCCTGCGAGGCAGCGTTTGAACTGATAGTTGTCGGCGATTGGCGCCATTTGAGTAACGGTGCCGCAGGTCAGGCGCTTTCTCCGGCGGGAAATGTCTTGTCTAGCGCGTCCAGTGCCGCCTTGCAGGCCGCGGTTTTCCCCGCCTCTGTCAACTGCCCATTGGCTCCCAATTCGAACCGGCCGCTGTTGATTGCCTCTTGAATGTCCTTCCAGAGTCGCGCGAATTCGGCCACGTCGCCACCTGTGGCAAAGACCTCGCTCGTCGGGATGCCGGTGACGATGGCAATGGGAGGAACATGGATAGGCCACCGCCTGTCGAGAACGGTAGCTAGTAAATGGCGCACGACCGCGGCGCCAAAAAAGTCCCGTGGCAGCAGGCCGGCACGGAACAGGGCGAATTCGGTGGCGGCAACGGGCCCACGTGTTTGAAATGCGATTGGGTACGTGCCGCTGACCATAGACGTTTCGAGATTCAGGTGCGCCTGCACGCTCCAGCGGATTGCCTCGGCCTGCGCCTGCTTCCCGACGGTCGTGGCGTGTTCTGATAAGGCCTGGACCTGACTGGAAAAAGCCGTCATTTGTTCTTTGGCATTTTTGGCTGCCGCCTCGCCGGCGGCCTTCTGTTGCACCACGGATTCGCGGGACGCCCTGGCAGAGCGCCAGGCCGCAATGGCGGCCACGGCGGTCGATGCCGCAATTGCCAACTGTAGTAAATCTGCGATGGACATTGGGAAACTCCCAACGCGGGAACGATACACGGCTTTCCGGACGGTCATGCGCCACCGTGGCTGTTTCCGCCCCGACGCGGCTGCCCCGGTGTATTCACCTGCCCAACAGTCTATCGGCCGTGGGGCCGCGGTCAAGACAGCCAAGGGTCTGCGCCGATGGCCATGCAGTCCCGGCGTGCCGGGACTGGTGGCCGTAATGGATGGCGGCGGTGATTTACGTCGGCGAGGCTGGGGTGATTTCCTGCATTTCCTGGGCGGAGCTCAGCAGGCGTTGGGTAACGCCGGCCCAGTAGAGCAGCATACAGCCGGTTAAGAGCAGAAAGACCCACAAAAATTCCAAACCATCCCAATTGGCGGGGCCGACGGGCAGGTTGGCGGTACGTAACAAGATCACCAGTGAGACCGCCATGGCGCAGGCCAAACCCAGGGTAGCCAGAAGACGAGCGGTGGTATTGACCAGACTGCGATAGGTGCCCAAACCGCCCAAGACCGCGGCCAGGCCGGCGAGTTCAGCGGCCACCGGGCCGATGCGGGCGGCGGGATACAGCCAGCCATGCCAGTTTTGCCCGATCCAATCATGCAAAACGGCCGAATGATTGGTCAGCATCATGGGCATAAACCACAGCACCATTACCAGCCCGCCGGCGACCAACTGCAGTTTGATAAATTTTTCCGCCCCTTCCGCGGCGGGGCGCACGGCGGTGACGGCATCCAGGGTGACGAGCGAAAAGCCGGCCATGGCGGCATATCCTACAATAGCCAGCAGCGGCCCCTGCCATTCTCCGGTCATCAGCAGAACGAGCACGAACATGGCCACGGCAAAAATCCAGAGCCAGCGCCCGCGGGCGGCTTTGCCCAGGACGGGAATAAATAACATTCCCAAGGCTCCGCACACCAGGGCGATAAACCGCAGGGTGAGGCCCCATCCGCCTTCGCTAAGACTATCGGCAGGCGGCGGGCCGATATGCCAGACTCCAATACGGCCGAAAAAGAGGTAAACCGGGAGGGCCAAAAGTAAACAGGCAAATTCCGCCACCATCAGGCAGGAAAACTCCATACGCCGGTAATTAAAATCTTGCCCCCGTCCGATGCGGCCGAAGATCAGGCGATGGCGTCGAGGCTGTTTTACGGGCGGCACTGGGGGAGTCGCAGTCGACTGGGAGGGGTTCGGAGGCAGGGGCGAAGTTACCCCCGGCCGGGGCGGAGCAATGCCGTGGCGCCCTGGGCGGCTGGCGTTTCCGGCGGAGCGGGTATAACGCATAGATCAGTTCCAGATGATCGGGCTTAGGCGTCCGGTACCGTGCGATTGCGGTACTCTCCGACGCGTGGCCGCAGTTGATGGAGTATTATACACTGCGGGGGCGTGACGGGGGTTAAACACGAAGGCGCGAAGACACGAAGAACGACGGGGGTTAGACATTCCGATAGACCGCGGGAGCGTCAAGGGACGCTGCGGGGGCGGGATGGCGGCGGGTAAAGAACGGACGGCATAAATGGCGGTCGCCAAGACAATTGGGAACGCAGGGGTGGGCGGGCCAGAGGGGCGTAGGTATGGCCAGGTCCGAGTAGGAGGTCTGGTTAATTTTTTTTGACTGGGGCTTGTATTTGGTGGAGGTTTAACCGATAATAGCTGTTGGATGAGCGCACCCAGAGTGTAGTAAGGAGGTGCCGCGGAAAACAGAATGGTTGATTCATGCCTGCATGAATTCGAAAGCCGCTCCTAGTTGGCTAAGATTAAAAGACGCCGGAAATCGCACTCGCAACTGTAAATACCTTTATAACCGGCTAATTTGATCGGGCCTTTGGGCAGCGGTTTTTCGTTGCGCGGATTTTCGAGGGCCGGCGGAAGCGATCGGTCCGCGACCCGATAAACGCGAAAAAACTGGCCCATTCGGACGAAACGCCCGATAACAGTATTGACAGCCGGAATATTTATTCCGCGGGCACTATAATGTAAACAGGTGCATAGCCCTCCATAAACGGAGGGTGGGTACAAGAAGGCGGCGCAGGGCCGCGATGTGACTTTAACGGATTTTATTTCGTCAGCCAAGGAGCAGGCAATGCTTGTACTTTCCCGACAGAGAGATCAGAGCATTATGATTGGCGATAACATTGAAATTACCGTGGTGGATGTCCGCGGCGATAAAGTGCGTTTGGGTATTAACGCGCCCAATACGGTTCCCGTACACCGCAAGGAAGTTTACCAGGCCATACAACGGGAAAAACTGGAAGGCCAGGTACCAGCGCAGCCGCAAACCGTCACGGAAAGCCCGGCTGGCCCGGTTCACAGCACCAGTAAGCTTCAAGACGCAGCCCAGCCGCCGACGACCTCGCCACCCCCGGCCGCGGCACCGACACGGGAACGGCCGGATGCCAGCCATTGACGGCAGAGTCCATGGGCACCGCCTGTGCCTCTTGTCAACATCACCAGCACAGCCTACCAGTTATCGAAAAGCAGGGCTTGGGTATCCGGGCGCTGGCATTTGGGGCAGTACCACGTCCAGTGGCCATCGCGACCGCAGCGATCAACGATAATGGCGGTGCCACAGGTCGGGCAGGGTTCGCCGGCGCGATCATAAACGGCGCACAGCCGGCCCTCCTGCAGATCACCGAGATAATGGCGGTAGGCCCTGGTTAGACAGGCCTGTGCGGCGGTGGCGAGTTGCTGAATTTGTCGGCTATGGAGAGCAATGGCACGGGTGGCCGGATGGACTCCGGCGGCGTGCAAAATTTCGCACTTCCACGGATTGCCGATTCCGGCCAACACACGCTGATCCAACAAAGCGCGGGCGATGGTGGGTTTTTCGGAAAGCCGCAGTCGGAAGCGCCAGTCGGCTACGGATAATTCCTGGGCGAGGGGATCCGGCCCCAGATCAGCCAGATGGGGATGTCGCCATAAGTCCGGCGTGAGCAAGGTTAAAAAAAGGGGGCGTCCGGAAAGAACGATTTCCCGGCCATCATCGAGCTGGCTGCGAATAAGCGGGCGGCTGCGCGGGCGAGCGGCAACGGCGGTTGGGCCGGGGGTCCAGGCGGTTGGCTCGCGGATAAAAGCACCGCCGGCCTGGACAATTTCCCAGCTCCAACGCCGTACCGGATAACAGAGCCAGCTTACGCCGTGCTCAAAGTTCCAGATCAGCCAACACCCATGCGAATAGATACGTAAAACGTGGTGCCCGGCGCAGTGCTTGAGCAGGACATTGGCCTGCCAGCGATCGACGGGTACATCAATGCGGTCCACCCGATGGCCCCAGACGGCCACGCTTAAACGGTGGGCGAGCGCCTTAACCTGTGGACCATCCATAGATTCATCCCCGCCAGGCGATATTGAGCGCGTGGCCGATATCCGCGGGCGAATCCGCCACGGTTATGCCCGCCGCCCGCATGGCCTGAATCTTGCTTTCCGCGGTACCTTCACCACCACTGATAATCGCGCCGGCATGACCCATGCGTTTGCCCGGCGGCGCGGTGCGGCCGGCGATAAATCCGGCTACCGGCTTGGTGACATTTTTTTTGATGTAGGCGGCGGCAGTTTCTTCGGCGGTACCACCGATTTCACCGATCATAATAATGGCATCGGTATCCGCATCGGCCTGGAACAGGGCCAGCACTTCGACAAAATCCAGCCCCTTCACCGGGTCTCCGCCGATGCCCACACAGGTGCTTTGGCTCCAGCCCAACTGGGTGGTCTGCCAGACGGCTTCGTAGGTGAGCGTGCCGGATCGACTGATAATTCCCACGCGCCGTTTACCGGGTTCCGGCGGAGTATGAATGTAGCCGGGCATGATACCGATCTTACATTCTCCGGGAGTGATTACACCGGGGCAGTTGGGGCCTACCAAGGTTACCTGATCGCCGAATTCCGCCAGAAACTTTTTCGCCCGCACCATATCGAGCACCGGAATACCTTCGGTAATGGCCACAATAAGCCGAATGCCTTCCGCGGCCGCCTCACAGATCGCATCGGCGGCAAACGGGGGTGGTACAAAAATCATGGTGGCATCGGCACCAGTGGCCTTGCGGGCCTGTTCCACGGTATCGAAGATGGGCAGGCCATTGGCATCTTTGGTACCACCTTTGCCGGGGCTGGTGCCGCCCACCATTTTGGTGCCATAATCCAGGCAACCTTTGGTGTGAAAGGCCCCTCCCCCGCCGCCGGTTATTCCCTGGCAAATGACCCGGGTATTTTTATGTACTAAAATCGACATGAGTTTTATTCTCCAAATTTCGCCTTTGGCGTATCGTTCGTTCGAATGGTTTACGTTGTGGCTGCGACAATTTTCTTGGCCGCATCGTTAAGGTCGGTGGCACTTTGCAGGGTCGGCAATTCCGCACGGGCTTCCGCGAGGATATCTCGCGCGGCTTGGACGTTCGTGCCTTCCAGGCGGACGACCACCGGTACCTTGAAGCCCACTTCGCGTCCCGCGGCAATGAGCGCCTGGGCGATGAGATCGCAGCGGGCGATACCGCCGAAAATGTTCACCAGAACGCCGCGGACTTTATTATCGGAAAGCAGGATTCTAAAGGCCTCCACCGCGCCTTCGGGCTTGACGCCGCCACCAACGTCGAGAAAATTGGCCGGCTTGCCGCCATGGAGTTGCACCACATCCATAGTCGCCATCGCCAACCCAGCCCCGTTGACCAAGCAGGCGATATCGCCTTCCAACTTGATGTAGTTAAGATTGGCCTTGGCGGCGCGAAGTTCCAGAGGATCATGTTCGGCGGGGTCGGCCATTGCCAGGATATCGGGGTGGCGGAACAACGCGCTGTCATCGAAATTTATTTTAGCATCAATGGCGAGTATTTTGCCGTCTTTGGTCAGCACCAACGGATTGATTTCCACAATGGAGCAATCATATTGAGCGTAGAGCGCGGCGGATTTCAGCAGCACCTGGGCGACCTGGGATGCCTGGGAACCGGTAAAGCCCAGGCGTGCGGCCACGCGGCGCGCGGCAAACCCCGGCAAGCCCAGGGCGGGATGCAAAGGTTCGCGAATAATGGCCTGCGGCCGCTGGTGGGCCACGGTTTCTATTTCCACCCCGCCTTCGGCAGATGCTATGACGCTTACGGTGGCCTTGGCCCGATCCAAGACCAGACCGAGATAGTATTCATGGGCGATATCCACGGCGGCGGCAACCAGCACTTTTTTGACCGCAATTCCCTCCGGACCGGTTTGCACGCTGACCATGCGATTTTTGAACATGAAGTCCGCGGCGGTCTGGGCCTCGGCCGCGGATTTCACCAGCTTAACAAAACCAGCCTTGCCCCGGCCACCGGCAAATACCTGGGCCTTGACCACCTGGAGCGGCACGGCATTGGCGTTAAACGCCGCCGCGGCATCCGCTGCCGATTCGACCACCCGCGCTGCGGGAACCGCAATGCCCGCCTTGGCCAAAAGTTCGCGAGCCTGATATTCATGAATTTTCAAATCAACTCCTTAGTTACAACCTTTTCAAAAAGATAATGGATTTGTCCGGAAAGATAAACCCAGTGGAGGGCGCCGATCACTTTGGCCGTGGTAGCGCAACGAGATGAAAAATCTGGCAGTAACCCGGAGGCCATCCTGGCCGTAAGCGGCGCTTACGGCCAGCAATAATCTCAACATGCTCATGGGCGGCGGTAAACTGATGCCGCAGTTCTTCCATGCGAACCGGATCTTGCGTGGCCGTTAACAGCCAGATGCCATGTCCTGTGGATGCCAACCAAGTTGGATTCGCCACCGTGGACCATGCTACCCGTCGCTGCACTGTTAAGTACCACAGCAATTCCCGGGATTGCCCGGTGCCATCACTCCAAAAAATAATTCTGCTGCCGGCCGTGGCACGGCGCAGGACCGTTCGCACTTCCCTTCTGGCCACCTGCGCACCCACCCACCGGTAAGGATGCACGGTATCAATACCCATACTCACCACCGCCAGGATTATCAACAGGCCCGACCACACCAGAGGTCCGCCGCGGGCTACCGCCAAATTTCTCCCTGCGCGCGATATCAGCGCCAGCAGGCTCATCAATCCGGCGGCAGCCAATATCGCAATGGACGGAACCAAGTGTTGCTCCACCCGCGCCTTGCCCGCAAACGGATACAAATGCAACCATGCCGCGCCAAAGGTAGCTGCAAATGGCCCAGCCAGCAGAACCAGTTCGGTGTAACGGTGCGTTCTTATGAAATGCCACACGCCCACGATGACCAGTGCCGTTACCGCATAGGCGATGCCACCCTTACCACCAAACGGGTAAGTCATCATGGTTGACCCAGCCCCTTTCAACAGCCACAGGATCAACGCTATAGCATGATGCGGTGGAAAGGCCTTGCTCCACACCTTTTGCATGGTGTGATGCGTAAAGCTGGCCTGCCCATGAATAACCAGCACGTAATCAGATAGAAAACTCCCGGCAACAGCACCATAAAATACCATCGCCGGAACGATCTGCTTCCAGATTCGCCGACGGATAATCTCCAAACCCACCGCAGCCGCAACTGAAACCAGTACAAATATTATCGGAAATGAAAACCCCAGCGACAACGGCGCGAATGCCGCCAAGGCCAACAGCCAGAGGCTATGATAGCCTGAGCGTTTCCAACTCGTTACCAACAGCAATGCCACGCTGGCCGCCAGCAAATCCAGAGAATAGCTCTTGAGCATGTCGGAAAGTTCGACCACGGTTAACGAACAGGCCACCAGACCTGCTGCAATCACTGCCGCCCGACGTGCCAGAAAGCGTCGGCTAACAGAATAAGAAAGGCCGGCCGCCGTCAAGCCCGCCAACATGGGAACAAGCCGCAGGGCATCGAGTGAATAGCCGAAAACCTGCGATATCCATTTTTCCACCCACAAAAAAAGCAGTGGTGCCACCTGATCGTTATTCAGTGGCTTGGTCAGCCCCTCATATCCCCGTCCAAGGATATTCAATCCGACGCTTGCTTCATCGAGGAATACGGGATACCGCAGCGCGTATTCCAATAGTCGCCAGCAAACTGCGACAGCCAGAATCATCCCAAAGAGCACACGCGGATTGGTCAATCCATAAAGTGGTTCGCGACTGATCCGCCGTTGCCAATTGTCGAAGTACAGCATTTTTACTCATTATGGAGATGTTCTGAGGCCTTGGCGTAAATTAAAACACCATTCCACGCCTGTCAAGGTTGTGGGTAAGCCGCGCCCACAGCCGACTCCGACGCGGCAATTTTCCTGCACGTCGCTGGAGGGAGTGCCAACGCCGGCGGGCGGCACCGCCACTTCTCACTTTAAGAGAAAATCGGCGTGGACGACGGCAATGACCACCTTTTTGTAGGAGGTGGTATCGTCGTTACCCTGCCACGAGACATTGGTGGAATAAGCGGGGTCAATTTGCATCACGCCCATCGTAGCATCGAGCAGGCGGCTGATGGCGGCCCCGCCGTTGTCGGCAATCTGCGTCGCCCGATCTTTGGCATCTCGGGTGGCTGCGGCCAACATGGTGAGTTTCAAACTGGCCAATCTGGTATAGATATATTGGGGAGCGGCCGAGTCAATCTGCACGCCCTGATTGATCAGGTCCGTGATATGTCGCCCAACCCGGGCCACATGCAAAACCTGACGACTGGTCACCGTCACGGACTGCTGCAAATCCCAACCGCTTACCGTGTGGGTGCGGTGGCCCTGTGGGTCGCGTTTATAATTCGCGATGGTGCTGATGGACGAAACCTGAATGTCGCGGAGTGGAATGTGGCGGGCTGCCAGGTACGCCAGAGTTGTTTTCATTCCTGCCTGTAACTTGGCAAAGGCGCTTTCGCGATTGGCATTGGAACCGGTAACCGTGGCGGTCCAGATAATGAGGTTGGATTGGATATTTTTCGTAGCCTGGCCCGTGACGCTTAAGGTCTTGGCGGGCTGCCGCACATGCACATAGGCCATGGCGATAATGATGGCGCAAACGATATTAGCGACGGCCAAAATTCCCCCGGCACGCAAGGTAACGACGACACGTGAGGGCAGATTCATTGAACGCTGTTGTTTTTCATCATCCATGACGGAAACCCTTGATTGGTCCACTGCCGAAAATCCGTTTTCGACAAGGGCGAAATTATAACCGCGGGGGCAACGCGGTGCCAATAGCGGGGTGTGCCGGGGGAGGGGGTTTGGTACGCGGCGCTGGTGGAGGGCTTCAGGGCGGCCAGCGGGAATAAGATGGTGGCTTGAATTCACTTTTTGGCGTTATGCCGGTACACTACGGACCAGCCCCAGGGAGGGGCGGCTGAAATCAGCCTCCGGCAGCATGCTCAAGAGTTGGGTTGCACAGCAAAAAAAGGCCTTCATGCAGTTGAACAAACGCACAAACCAACCTTCCCGGCCGACGCCTGAAAGGCCAACCTTGGGTGCATCTGCGATGCTGGCGGTCTTGGGGGGAGTTTTGGCTATAGCGGCAGCAACGGGAATGGTTGGGGCGGCACCGGCGACCACGCGTCCGGCGGCGGCCAAGCCGCGCACGCTGCATCATCAGATCAGTCCGCCGGGGCCGCTTTCGGGCTGGCCCGTGGCGCGGGTGGAATTGCGCGGCAATTTGCCGTCGGACCGCACGACCATTTTAAATCAGATACGGGTCTTGCCTGGAGCCGCGTACCATCGGGCGCTGGTGAATGTGGATGTGCGTTCCATCGCTTCGCTGGGGCGGTTTAAGACGGTAAAGGCGGAAATTATACCCACCGCCAATCACCAGGTCATTGTACGGTATATTGTGCAGGAACGACCACGTATTAAAGCGGTGGAGATGGTCGGTAACCGGCACGTCAAAGATCGGGCCTTGCATGAACTGATACTGGCGAAGGTAGGCGGTCCGATTGATCCATTTATTTTTCACACGGACATGCGGGCCATCGGCGAGTTGTACCGGCGCAAGGGCTATTTGTTTGCGCGCGTGAAACTGGATAAAAAGGCGTTGGCCCGCGGCGTGGTCCGGTATGAAATAACAGAAGGCCCGAAGGTGGTTATCTCCGCGGTGCGGTTTATCGGCAATATCGCCTATCCCAGTTGGTACATGCACTTTAAGGCGCAAACATCATCGCACTTCTGGTTTATCCGGCAGGGTCTGCTGGATTATAACGACCTGAATACGGATTTAACGACTTTTCGACGGCTTTATGTGAAGCGCGGCTACTTGGACTGCCGGGTGGCCTATCACCTCAAATTTTCGCCGAATCTGCGGCACGTGGTGGTGGAGTACATCATTCATGCCGGGACGCGCTACCGGATTGGATGGATTCATTTTCAAGGGAACACGGTTTTTTCCACGCCGCTGCTGGCGTCGAAAATTCGCCTTAAAAGCGGAACCTACTGGGATCAGGATTTAATTGAGGCGGCCAAGCATGAAGTAGCGGATCTGTATGGACGAGCGGGCTATATTTACAGCCACGTGGTGCCGAAGTTCGGTTATTCGCGGCGTCCGGGCATTGCCAATTTGACGTTTCATATTACGCAGGGGCTGTCTTACCACGTGGGTCGAGTGATTATTCGCGGCAATACCCAGGTGCAGGACCATGTGGTGCGGCGGGCGCTGCGGATGTATCCGGGACGGCTGTATGACACGGTGGCGGTGCGCCATTCCATCACCCGAATCAAGGACACGCAGTTATTTCCGCACGCCACGATCACGCCGGTGGGGAATCAGCCGGAAACCCGCAATGCCCTGGTGAGCCTGCAGCAGGGCCAAACCGGACGGTTTATGGTGGGTGCGGGGGTATCGACCAGCGCCGGGCTGTTGGGGCAGGTGAGCTTTTCACAGCAGAATTTTGACATTACGGCGTGGCCCCATTCGCTGGGGGAATTGATGCGGGGCCAGGCGTTCAAAGGAAACGGACAGTTTTTCCAGATTTTGCTGGAGCCGGGCACGCAATTTCAGTTATACAAGGTGACCTTTGCCGAGCCTTATTTGTGGGACAGCCCGTATAGTTTTCGCAATAGTGCGTATTATTTCACGGAAATATTTAACTCCTACGACTTAGACCGCGCGGGCGACCGGGTAACTCTGGGGCGGCGCTTCGGCAACCACATCCAGGTGACGACGGCCTTCCGGGTGGAAGAGGTGGGGACAAACAATGTCACGGATGTGGGCCCACCGGGGTTTGACCCCAACGAGCCGGATTCCGCGCCCGAAATTTTTGCCCAGCAAGGGATGCATTTGCTGACCAGCATTAAACCGGGCATTGTGTACGACACCACCAACAGTACGATTTTTCCGACCCGCGGGGTGGTGGCGGCGGCTTCGCTGGAACAGTACGGAGCCATGGGCGGGCAGTATGATTTTACGAAAATTGATTTGTCATTTTCGTATTATCGCACCATTTACAAAGATCTTTTTGATCGCAAGACGGTGTTTTTGTGGCACGCTGAAACCGGGTTTATTCCGTGGGGACAATCGGTATTTTTCGAGCGTTTCTATGCGGGTGGTATTGGGTCGCTGCGCGGCTTTACCTACCAGGGAGTTTCGCCACGGGTTGGCCCACTGTTGGACCCGGTGGGGGGTAATTTTCTGGCCACCACGACGGAGGAGATCAACTTTCCTATTTATGAGAAACTGCTGCGGGGTGTGGTGTTTTTGGACACCGGCGATGTGGAATCCAACGTGCATCTGGGGCAAATACGGGCAGACGCCGGATTTGGTTTCCGGATCACCATTCCATTTTTGGGATCGTTGCCGCTGGGGGTGGACTTTGCGTATCCGTTCCTGCATGGCCCGCAGGACCACATCGAGTATGTAAGCTTCGCTCTGGGAGTACCGATGTAAGGATGCGGGTGTCGGCGAGGGTCTTTGCTGGCGGGGTCGCGGCTTGAGGCAGCGTTGAATTTTTTACCGGCAGCGGTTAATAAGTGCGGTGTACTTTCGGCGGTGCGAGCGGTGGGTCTGCCGCACCAATGAGAAAATGGATTGGTTGTTTTTTGGATTTATCATGGAGTTATGCAATGAATAAAATTTCACAGGCTTTGACGGCGGCAATTCTGGTTGGAACGGCGGGGTTATACACGGCGGCCCGGCCGGCGAGTGCGGCACCCGCCGATGCGGGGGT
>JAJYZF010000207.1 GCA_021800165.1 Planctomycetota bacterium
CAAGCAGAGCGACTCGGCTCAATTGCCCTCCCCGCCGCCGCGGCATGGTGGTTTGGGGTTTCTGGTTCCTGGTCGTCGCCGCAGTGACTCCTGGATCTAGTTTTGGGTTAGCGTTTGGCATCCGTCAGCTCCTTGAGCATTTTCGGGGTTTCGTTTCGGCCGTCTGTCATTTCCGCATGTCCCGGCATCGGTTCTTCCTGAGGCCACCGGTCGCGGCGGTTCACCGCGTTGAAAGTCGCCGTAGCAACTCTTCGACGCGGTGCCTGCAAATCCTCATCTCACGCGAAGCCGCGAAGAACGCGAAAATCGCACTGCAGCCATTTCCATGTTCCTCACCCGGCTATCGTTCGCGTTACTCGCGGCACCCGTTCCGATTTCCCCTGGTGCGGTCAGCTATCGGGAGCACCCACCACCGGGCGACATCGTGGCGCCATGTTTCATCCGCATCGGCGGGTGGACCGAGGCTGGCTACCGTAGGCGCCGTGCGCGCCGGGATTAAAACGCGGTGCTTGCGAATCCGTTCTTCCTTCGCCGCTGGCCCTTAACCCTTAAAACCTAAAACCTTGGTCCGCCTCCGGGTCCTAGGCGCCGGCGCTTAGCGCGTGCATCAGCGTCATAAAACCCGGACCAACCATGATCATCACGGTCGCTGGATACAGAAATCCCACCATGGGGAAAAGCATCTTCACGGCCACCTTTTCCGCTCGCTCCTGGGCGTTAAAGCTGCGTATTTCGCGCATGGATACCGCGAAGGTGCGCAAAGCCTCCGCGATTCCGGTGCCGAACTGCTCCGTCTGCACGAGCAAGGCCACCAAGGAGGATAACTCGTCAACCCCCGTACGCCGCACCATATGCCGCAGCGCATCAATCTGGCTGGAGCCCAAGTGAGTTTCCAGATTCACCAGCGCCATCTCATTGGCCATGGTGGGTGAGACAGCGCGAATCTGCTCGGTCAGGGCGTTCCAAGCCATGCTCAGTCCCATGCCAGCGGCGGTGGAAATTTCCAGCAGATCAATCACATCCGGCAGCACATGGCGCAATTCCGCAATGCGCTGGGAGCGACGGCGGCTCAGATAGATTCCCGGCGCCAGAAAGAACAGGCCGGCGCCGCCGACCATGATGAACATTCTGGCCGCCGGGCTGGGCGCCACCAGGGCCGCGACCAGCATACCCAGCGCGGCGCCTACGGCCATGGACAGCACGCGAATGCCCATGTAGATGCGTCCGGAGGCTGGATGCAGAAAGCCGGCCTGGGCCATTTTATCGCCCAGCGCGGGTGACACCTTGCCCCCCACCTTCGCGGCAAGCCGGCCGAACTTTCGCGCCACCGGTGCGGCGCTGGCGGCCTGCCCTCGGATGGCGCCGAGCTTGAGCCGCTTCTGGAGCAGCGCGCGCCGGGCGGTTCGTCGGGCCAGCAGGGCCGCGCCGAGATTCAGCACGGCCACGCCGACCACCAGCGGTATGATCCATTCATAACCCATGGGTGCATTTCCCATTTAGTAATCAATCTTCGCCATGACATTCATGATCTTCGCGCCAATCACCAGAGCCACCGCGGAGACCACCATGATTTCCTGCCCCTGCCGGGTATGGTAAAGCGGCCCCATGTAGCGGGGATTGATAAAATTCAGCAAAACGAACATGGCCACGGGCATCAGCAGCAGGATGCGCTTGCTGAAATTGGTCTGCGCCGTAAGCACATGGATGCGACGGTCCAGCCGGACCCGATCGCGCATCACCACGGCGAGGCGCTCCATCATGTCCGCCAGACTGCCGCCGCTTTTATGGTGGATGCTTATGGCGGTAGCCAGGATGCGGAAATTGGCCTGCGCGGTTTGCTCCGCGGCCTTCTGGATGGCGTCGTCGGTGCTTACACCGAAGTCCTGCTGCTGGCAGATGTCGGCGAAAATCTCGCCGACCGGCGCCGGAATTTCCCGGGCGATCAGCCGCAACGAACCACTGAACGGGTGCCCGGCGCGCAGTGAACGGGCGCCCAGCTCCAGGGCGTCGACAAATTGCTGCTCGAAAAGATTTTGTCGCTTGTCGATCTGGCGCTTCGCCAAAATCCACGCCAGCCAGGGCGCCAGGGCCGTCGCCAGCAGAGCGATGACCACATTGTGGGCCAGGAACAGGCCCAGCAAAAACGCCAGCAACATCAACAAACCAATCTGTCCCAGGAACAGGCCGGGCGGGGTGTGCCAGCCGGTCCGGCGGTAAAAGGCCCCCAGGCGCCGGGCCAGGTTCGCGGCGGATCGCCCCGGCACCGCGGTGGAAATCCGCTTGCCATCAATCCACAGGCTCAACTGGCGCCGCGGCGATTCAGGGGGTGTCAGCCCGATGCGGCTTTTAAGCATCCGCGCTTTCCGGGCGCGCCGCCGGGCCCACAGCATCACGCCGAGCAGCCAGACGGCCAGCAGCAGACCGGCGGCCGCCGCCGCGACGATTTCGGATTGCACGGATAAGCTAGCCATGTTTGCCCTCCGCCGCGGGATAGGTGAAATCATCCAGCACGCGGGCCTGAAACATATCGTTGGGGAACTGGGCGCCGCGTTCGCGCAGGGTCTTGAGAATCTGCGGGACCACGCCGCAGGCTTCAAAATGCCCCTGGGCGGCACCCTTTTCATCGACGCCAGTCTGGCGAAAGCGGAAGATTTCATGCATGCAGATGACATCGGCCTCCATGCCGGTAATCTCGGAGATGGAAATCATTTTGCGCGCCCCACCGACCAGCCGGCCCAGCTGCACGATCACGTTGAGCGAAGCGGCGACCTGCTGGCGGATGGCTTTGACGGTGGTGCTCAGGCCGGTCATCAGCACCATGGATTCAATGCGTTGCAGCGCATCGCGGGATTGATTCGCGTGCAGGGTGGTCAGCGAACCTTCGTGGCCGGTGTTCATCGCCTGCAACATATCCAGCACCTCAGCGCCACGGACTTCGCCTAAAATAATGCGATCCGGCCGCATCCGCAGGGAGTTA
>JAJYZF010000087.1 GCA_021800165.1 Planctomycetota bacterium
GCTTCGGCCACGGCCGCGCCGGATACCGGCGAATTAACCCGGCGCGAAGGCCTGGATTTGCTTGATGATTTGCGTGGATTTGGCGTGCCGGCGGTGCTGCTTAGCGGCGGAGAGCCACTGACGCGGCCCGAAGCTCTGGATTTTATCGCCCACGCCCAATCCATCGGTCTGGCCACCACGCTATCCACCAATGGGTTGCTCATTGACAACGCCATGGCCGACCGATTGGCCGAATCGGGCCTGCGTTACGTGGGCATCAGCTTGGACGGCATCGCCTCACGCCACGATCAACTTCGCGGTCAACAAGGGGCTTTTGCGGCATCGCTGGCGGCCATCGATCGCTGCCGCAGCCGGGGTATCAAGGTGGGGGCGCGTTTTACCGTGCATGCGTTGAATTGGCAGGATTTGGACGCAATTTTTGATATCTGCCTGGAACATAACGTGCAGCGGCTGTGCGTGTATCATCTGGCATATTCGGGCCGCGGTGGGAACATGCAAAAGGTAGACCTGGCCGCGGACCAGATTCGTTCCATTGTGGACCGCATCTTCGAGCGGAGTATGCAAATACATCAAGCGGGTCGGCATCTGGAAGTGCTGACCGTAGACAACCACGCGGATGCCGCGTATATGCTCTTGCGGCTGCAGCGCGATAACGACCCTCGTCTGGCGGAGGTGCAGGCCCGCCTGCGCGGCACGGGCGGAAACCGGTCGGGATGCAACATCGCCTCCATCGATCCCAAAGGCAATGTGCATTACGATCAATTCAGTTGGCATTATAACTGCGGCAATGTACGCGAGCAGCCGTTTAGCAGGATATGGTCGCAGGCGACGGACCCTCGTCTGGCGATCTTGCGCAACCGTCGGTCGCACCTGCCGCAACGATGCCGTTCGTGCAGATTTGTAGATGTATGCAATGGAAATTTACGGACCCGAGCGGAAGCGGCCACCGGCGATTGGATGGGTTTTGACCCGGGTTGTTACCTGACCGAGGCTGAAACCGCGGTTCCGGTAGGCGCTTCCACTGGGGCCGAACCAGCCATGGCGGGATAGTTTGCTCCGGTGGCAACGCCGTTGGTGGGCTTCCCTGGCACCTCAAGCCGTTCAACATAACTTGAGCCTTGCGGCCGGCTATTACGTACGCGCCGCGCTGCTACCGACGGGGAACTTGGCCCATTTCAGATTTGATCGTCGATCCGTCTTGGGCAATCGTCAGGACTCGGCGCCTGCGGCGATTTTACCGTGGGGGATCAATTCGTTAAGATGGCTTGAGAGTGGTTGTCGATAAAAGTTCATGAAAATTGCGGTCGTTTATCAAGGGGCACTCGGCGATACCGTGCTGCTGGCTTCACTGCTGGTGAGTTTGCGGGCACGTTGGCCTACGGCGGAGCGGGCAGTGGTGACGCGGCGTTCCTTTGGCTCGCTGATGATCAAGTTGGGGGTGGCGGAATTGGCGTTTGATGCCGATGATCCCAATCATTCGGCGTGGTTTGGCCCAGACCAGACTTCCACCGGTTATTTTGAATCAGACTGCTCTTTGGCTTGGACCAATAGCGATCTGCTGCTCTCCGCCGTTAGTTCCGGCCATGACGTTTGGGCTGCGCATGCCCGGCGAGCGTGTCGGCGGGCGCAGATGTTATTTTTTGAGCCGCGGCCTCCGCCGCATTATTCCGGCCATGTGACCAGCTTCCATCGCCAAGAGCTGGGGGTGCTGCGGTTGCTGCCGCCAGTGCTGGTCGGTGGCCGCCAAAATCGTCATGGCCCGCTGCTGATTCAGCCCGGCAGTGGTGGACGAGAAAAGTGTTGGCCTTTGGAGAATTTTATGCGACTGGCGCGCGCTGTGAATCAAGCCAAAATCCCCGCAGAGTTTTTGCTGGGCGAAGTGGAACTGGAGCGCTTTGGCCACCGTGACCTTGGCCGGCTGGAGAAGGAATTTGTCGTTCGCCGCGATATACCCTTGGCACAAGTGGCGGACCTGCTTGGAGCAAGTCGGGCCTATCTGGGCAATGACAGCGGTATCAGCCATCTGGCGGCGTGGATAGGGGTGCCCGTGGTGGTCATTTTCGGACCCAGCAATGCGCGGCAATGGAGGCCAGTGGGGCCGCAGGTAAGGGTTTATCAATCGGGGGGCAATTTTGGCACCGCTTATGGGGCCGATGAGGAATTTCTAGAGGTTCTGAACCTGGTGCTGGAAGTGTGCGGATAACATATTTGCACCAGCCCCGTTGACTTATGCTATAATCATGGAGATGAGTGGGAGAGCGTAAAAAGCGGGCTGCGGTGGCTTGCGACGTGGCAAGGGATAAACGAGGAATCGCCCATGCGTCGGAAAAACGGTTTTACAATTATTGAAATGATGGTGGTGCTCCTGCTGATCGCCATTCTGGCGGGCATTGTGATGGCGGTAGGGTCGCAGGTGCAGCAGAATTCCGAAAGGTCGTTAACTCAGACCGAGTTGAGAAATCTGCAGGCGGCGCTGCAACAATACATTCATAAAACCGGCCAGACACCCACCAACATGCTCTCATTCCTGGAGGGGTACCAGGCGATGCATGCTTATGCGATAGGCACCACAGGCTCTGATTGGGGGCAACATGCCAATGTTATTACCGATCTGCCTAACAGCATGGTGGTGGCGGGCGAGCTTCCGCCTCCGACGGGCACAGCCGGCAGCACAAACTACTTGCCTGGCGTGGTGGAAATTCTTGATGCCTACGGTTACCCGATTCAATACATGCCGCCATCACCAACGCCTTGGACCTCTTCGACTCTAACATATCCGTATTCCGGGCAGACGACGCCATCTCTGTGTGTTGTCAATCCGCCGACATCATGGCCGGCGGTTGCGCCAGACGCCGCGCCGGTGTATGTTTCAACCAGCAGCGGCACTGTTCTGCCGGCACAGGATTCGCATGCGCCTTATTTTTACAGCTACGGTGCCAACGGTCCGCAAAGCACGGGAACTGAGCCCACCTCCGGGTATATCTACAGTTATGCACCCTAAGTGCCGAAAATTGCCAGTTACATTTTAGTAAGCGGCCCCGCCGTTATTATCGCCATCACGGCCCGGGCGGGTCGTGGTTACGTCCGCTAATGGAAAAAGTCTAAAGTTTTTTCTTGTGCAGCTCTGCACCGGCTATAGAATAACAATAGAGGCAAGCTCTTAGACCGTTCGCGTCGGAGAGAAAATGTGATTGCAGGAGAGATTGGTATGAAAAGGCTGTTGAAAATAAAACTCCATGAGATACCCTTGTTGCTGGCGGCTCTGGTTTTCTTTTTGGCCCTGGTCGGTTGGCTGCATTACCAATCACGCAGCAGCGTGGCCATGGTGGCCACCAACATGACGCTTAACACCCTCCAGCACGCTCTGGAACAATACGTAGCGGTCACCGGCAGTGCCCCGGCCACCATAGCGGGGCATCATTCAATTTACGGTTTTTTACTTCGTTACCAGCGACAATTTTCGCATCGCACGGCCAAGGGCCGATGGGTGGACAATCGGCACAGTGCGATGCTGTTTTTGCGGCCGAATTTGATCGTCAACGGGTGGATTCCGATGCCCCATGGCGGCCGCATGTATGGCGTCGTGGCGGTGTTGGACGGCTTTGGCCGACGGATTCAATATGTGGGTGCTCATCAGGGATCCTGGCACGGACCTTGTTTCGTGAGTCCGGGTCGCCAACTGGGGCAGATGGGGCACACCACCATTTATTCGACCAGCCAGGCAGGGTTTTAGATTTGTCGGCGCGAAAAGTCGGGTCTTCCAGTCAGGTGATGATTGGTTCGTGGCTCTTGCTTATATTTCCACCAGGCTCAAGATTGGCCGTGCAGCCAAACTTGCGGTAGGCCCAGCGCGGCTTAGCCCCAGCCAAAGGCTGGAGATGGGGGCGACCACTTGGTGAAATGGGATGAGGGAAACAGGGGAAATCCAGGAAGACGGAACGCTAGATGTTGGGCGTGGGAAGGGCTTCTCGGAGGCGGCGATTTACCGGAAAATCAGTGCGTGCTGCTACGCAATTGACGGATTCCGGCACCGGAAGTGTTTGGACATTTCGCGTGCGGAGCGACTGCATATCGGGTATAACCACCAGCATTATTGGCTGTTTCTCGCCGGGGTGTATGGCATGACACAAATATTACTAGGCCCGAAAACATGGAATTGGCCGGAAGATTTTCTGCTCATTGCCGGACCTTGTGTTATTGAAAACGGCACCCTTTGTCGGCACATTGCCGCTCGGGTGGAGGAAATATGCCGCAGGCTTGGTGTTACCTATGTCTTCAAGGCCAGCTTTGATAAAGCCAATCGGTCGGGTGCGGGCAGCTTCCGCGGTCAGGGGATGGATCGCGGACTCGATGTGTTGGCCGAAATCCGCCACGCCCAGCATTTGCCTGTAACTACGGATGTCCACGAAACCGAGCAAGTGGCGGCGGTGGCGGAAGTGGTGGATGTGGTGCAAATCCCCGCGTTTTTGTGCCGCCAGACGGATTTGCTGCTGGCCGCGGGTCAATCGGGTAAGGTGGTTAACGTCAAAAAGGGCCAGTTCATGGCTCCGTGGGAGATGGCCAATGTTGTGGAAAAGGTGCGTTCGACCGGTAATCAGCAGGTAATGCTAACCGAACGCGGAACCTTCTTCGGCTATAACCGACTGGTCAATGACATGACTTCCATTGTGCAGATGCAGGCCCTGCGCGTACCTGTTTTGTTTGACGCCACCCACTCTACGCAATTACCGGGTGGACTGGGTACGGCCAGCGGCGGCCAGCGGCAATACGTGGAGGTTCTCGCGGCGGCGGCGACGGCGGCCGGTGCCGACGGGCTTTTTATTGAGGTGCATCCGGAACCGGAAAAGAGTCCGTCCGATGCGGCGACCATTTTACCCCTGGATCAACTGGAATCTCTGCTGGTTCGATGCCTGGCCATCCGCGAGGCGCTCCGCGGCACGCAGCAAAAGCATTAGCCAACCGCGTAGGGGGTGGGGTCAACGCGGCTGATGGACATGGGTAAGGCCGTGAACCTTTGCGTGAGCCGATCGCGCAGCGCCGTGAGCACCGGCTTTTCGCTTTCCGCGTGGCCCAGGCAAATTGCCGACAAACCTGCGGCGCGCAGGGCCAGCATATCGTGGTGTTTGAGTTCTCCGGTGATGAGACAATCAAAAGCCTCGCCGCGCTTAACGGCCTCCAGCGGCAAGCGTCCTGCACTGCCGGCCACAATGGCCAAACGCCGCAACCGTTCATTTTTCGGACCGATCATCTGTACCTGCGGAAGATGCAGTGACCGGCGAATATGGAGGGCCAGACTGGTCAATGACAACGGCGTAGGCAAATCCGCCAGGCGTCCCAGCCCGACGTTCTCCGGCGGATTTTCCATCATCAATAAGTCGAAGGCCGGCTCTTCGTATGGATGGGCCTGTTTTAAAGCGGCAACCACCGGGCCGGCCATGGTCGCGGGTAACACGGTTTCAAACCGGATTTCCGAGACCCGTTCCAACTGGCCTTTCTGCCCAACCGCGGGCATAGCACTTTCATCGCCAAAAAATGTACCCGTGCCGGCGGTGCGAAAGCTGCATTGGGAATACCGGCTGCCAGGACCAATATGGCCGGCACCGGCGCTGTAAACGGCCTCGGCCACCTGCTCCACCGCGGATTCCGGTACAAAGGTCACCAATTTCAGGTAGCGCGTGGTGGTGGGGGCGTAGCCCAGCGATCCACACACGGTGGCCCCCAACAATCGCGCCAGGGTGTCGTTGGTGCCGCCCGGGGCGGCATCCAGAGCGGTGTGCGGAGAATAAATCCAGACATTTTTTGCGGCTAACTCCACCGCCAGCTTCTCCGGCTGGTCGCCGCCTGTACGCAAATCAAGAAGGGGTTTGAAAATCGGCGGATGATAACAGATCAACAAATCGGTGGCGTTCCGGAGAGCTTCATTGGCCACGGCGCGGGTTAAATCCAGAGCGATCAGTACGCGGCGAATGGGGGCCGATAGGGGGCCTGAAAGCAACCCGACATGATCCCACGCCGCAGCCAGATGCAGTGGGGCGATGACTTGCAGGTAAGCGGTAACGTCGGAAAGTACAACCGGTTTGCCATGGGCTTTTGGTTTACGTTGCAGCATCGGATGTCTCCGTGAGATAATGGTCATACAATTGCGCAAGCTTTCGGGTAACCGGCCCGGGTTTTTCGGTGCCGACGGCATGCCGTTCAATCCGGCATACGGGCATTACGCCCATGAGCGCGTTGGTTAAAAATATCTCTGACGCCGAAAGTATATCTTCTATATAGAGCATTTTTTCCTGAATTTTTATGTCCTCTTTATTTTGTAAACTTATCAGGACATTTCTCGTAATGCCTGGAAGACACATTCTAAATGCCTTGTCCGCCGGATATTGGCAAGGTGGCGTCGAGACACACCCATCTGCGGCCACCAGAAAAACATTGCTCACACAGCCTTCGGCCAGGGCGTTTTCCGCAGCGGTCAGCCAAAGCGCTTCGCCTGCCCTTGCCACCTGGGCCTGACGCAAGGCCAGCAGCCGGTCCACATAGCTGAGCGTTTTGTGGCCGGTCGACGGCATCCGGGGGTTCTGCCGATAGTTGGATACCAACACGGTCATGCCATTTTCATAAAGGGGCGGCGGATAGGGGACAAACGGAGCGGCGGAAATAAGCGTGGTATTGGGGCGGTCAGCGGCATCGCCGCCCGGCTGGTGCGTATCACCAGCGCTAACGCTAAGACGAATTCGGGCTTCGGAGAGATTTTCGGCGGCCAGCAGTTCTTCAATGCAATCGGCGATTACCGGCGTGTCCAAGCGCAGTTCCATCGCCAGGGCCGCGGCACTGGCATGGACACGGTCAAGATGGGCGTGGAGCAGAGGCACTCGGCCCCGGCGAGCGCGCATAGTCTCAAACAAGCCGGCCCCATGCAGGAATCCACCATCCAGCGGAGCGATGCGCGCATCTTCATACAGCAACAGCCGCCCATTGAGTACGACAAAATCCGACAAGTCTCACCTGCTGCAAAAAACTTTCCCTGACTCTAGACGTTGGCTGCGTCATGCTTACCCGCCGGAGGACATTGTCAAGCGGGAGCGTGGGGGCGTCAAATAAGGGGCGGCAGCGGGTTTGTTCAACCCGCCCACTTCACTTTGCCCTTCCAAACGGGTATGATATCAACAGGTTTGGTCTTTTATAAGGAGTTTATATCCATGCCAATTACTTTAAGCGAAACGGCGGCCAAAGAGGTCAAAAATATTATCAAAGATCAAGGGCTTTCGCCGGAGGCGGCGCTGCGTGTCGGTGTCAAAGGCGGTGGATGTTCGGGGTTCAGTTATGTATTGGACCTGACGGAAGAAGCTGGGGAAACGGATGAAGTGATGGAATCCCACGGAATTAAGGTTGTATCCGACCGCAAGAGCTACCTCTACCTCAATGGTACTGAAATCGACTTCAAGGACGAAGTGATGGGACGTGGGTTTGTATTTAAGAATCCCAATGCCACGCACTCCTGTGGCTGCGGCTCGTCATTTAGTGTGTAAGCCTGCTGGAATACGCCAATTCTCGATCGTTGTGCAGGGGCTATGCGGTTGGCTTAGGAGATGGCCGGGAAGGGCGTAGTGTGCCCCTTAGGGTTCCGCTTGGCGAAAGAATCACGCGGGTCGGCGGTGCTGGCCCGATTGGGTGGTTTTCGCGAAAATGCATCAGGCGGTATACTTTGGCGGTCTGTTGGCGTTTACGACAAAGGGATTTGGTATGATGACGTTGCGTTTGGCAAGATACCTCAAGGTGGTGGCGGCGTGTCTGGTAGTGGCTTTGGTCGGACTGATGCTGGTAAGTGGCCTAACCGGCTGTTCCAATGGGCAGTTCGTCAATCCGTTTGCTAAGAAGTTTGTGCCGACGCCGGTACCGTCAGACTTTTCCGTGGTCATCGATCGCAACGTGTCCACTTATTTCAGCCGCCAGCATATTCGGCAGGTTATCACCGCGTCGGATATGATGAGTCGCACCACGTTTACCAATCTTAGCGATTATCACAACACCATTACCTCGCAATATACGGTGGCTGTGCCGCTGAACCAGGCCCAGCTTCAACACATGTGGAATGAGGTGTGCCGCAACCATCTGATGCGCGGCGCTTTGACGTGGACGACGTGGTACGGACCGATCGATGCTTACCAGCGCGATAGCATGACCTTGCAGATTCGGGCTAATAAGATGGAAGTGATCTACCACCAGTTGAACCATTGGGATGCCGATAAAGTGGGCTTGGTGTTAGCTTGCGAATCCGTCAGTCTGCCGGTGGGACAAAGCGTTAAACCAAATCTACCGCCGGTACCTGCCAAACCGGTATCGAAGTCGGTGCCGAAGCCGAAGCTGGCCCAGCCATCGCGGGTAAACAGCACAGAGCCGGCGGTAAAATCGGGTGCCACCACCAAACCATAATGGGGCGCGGTGGCGTGGAGAGAGTTCGCCTGATTGCCTGCTGGCAAGCGGGCGACGTTTCATGGGGCTTGGCCGCAGCGGCTACAATTGTTTGGGCAAGAGTGACGCGGCTTTTTGCGTCAACCCAACTCTCATCGGTCGTATCGTGCGGCACCAAATACCGGCGCAATGTCTGCCAATATGGCATCTTTGGCCCAGCGAGAATTTCAAAAACCCGTTATTTCTGACGGAAACGTGACCTTTTCATTTTGGTACGCCTTTTGTGAATGGCCTGAAGTGCTATGATGAGGCGTAGCTTGCGTGTGTCCGGCGTGGCTGCGGGTAACATTCCAGGCAGTGAGAAGCTGGTTGCGCCCCGCCTTTCATGAAAAGGAGAAGCAATCAATGAGGCTCGATAAACTCACGATAAAGGCGCAGGAAGCTTTGGCGGCGGCGCAATCGCGGGCGGTGGAAGCGAACCACAGCGAAGTGGGCGGTTTGCATCTGTTGGCAGCGCTTTTGGATGACCGTGACGGAATTATCCGGCCTCTGCTGGCCAAATTGGGGGTTGATGGCGAGCGGCTGGCTGCGGTCGTGGAATCGGAACTCAATCGCCTGCCCACGCTTTCCGGTGGTTCCCAGCCGGGAATGTCACGAGATTTAAACGCAGTGCTGGCCGCCGCTCAGAAGCAGGCCGATCAGCTTAAGGATGAATACGTTTCCACCGAGCATTTATTTCTGGCGATGATAAACACTCCGTCAACCGCCAAAGACGCATTGGTGAGCCTGGGCGTTACCCGCGATGCCGTTCTTAGCGCCTTAAAGGATATTCGAGGTAATACCCGCGTGACGGATGCCAACCCTGAAGATAAATATCAGGCTCTGGCGCGTTATAGCCGCGATCTGGTGGAATCCGCCCGGCGGGGTAAGTTGGATCCGGTCATTGGGCGCGATGAAGAAATTCGCCGGTGTATGCAGGTTCTCAGCCGCCGGACGAAAAATAATCCGGTCTTGATCGGTGAGCCTGGCGTGGGTAAAACGGCGATTGTCGAGGGCTTGGCCCAGCGCATACTTTCCGGCGATGTGCCGGAAGGGCTTAAGAATAAAAAACTTATGGCCCTGGATATGGGAGCGTTGGTGGCGGGGGCTAAATACCGCGGAGAGTTTGAAGACCGTTTGAAAGCCGTGGTCAAAGAGGTGGAGCAATCCGCCGGCAGCGTCATCTTGTTTATTGATGAATTGCACAATGTAGTGGGTGCGGGCCGGGCGGAAGGCAGTATGGATGCTTCAAATTTGCTCAAGCCGGCCCTGGCTCGTGGTGAACTGCGATGTGTGGGTGCGACCACGCTGGATGAATACCGCAAGCACATTGAAAAAGATCCCGCGTTGGAGCGCCGGTTCCAGCCCATTATGGTCAATCAGCCATCGGTGGAAGACACCATCGCCATTTTGCGTGGTCTTAAGCCGCGCTATGAAACGCATCATGGTGTGCGTATTCAGGATGCGGCCTTGGTGGCCGCGGCCACGCTTAGCCAGCGTTACATCACCGATCGCTTTTTGCCGGACAAGGCCATCGATCTGGTGGACGAAGCGGCCAGCCGCCTGCGTATTGAAAACGATTCCATGCCGACTGAACTTGATGATACCCGTCGTCGCATCATGCAATTGGAAGTCGAACGCGAAGCCCTCAAAAAGGAAAAAGATGAAGCCTCGCGCCAACAGTTGCAGCGCAACGAAAAATTACTGGCGGATCTCACGGAAACCAACAACCGCCTTACCGCCCGCTGGCAGCAGGAATCGGGCGCACTCAAGGTGATCAAAACCATCCGCGAAAAAATTCAACAGGTGAACACCCAGTTGGAAGAGGCGCAGCGCCAGGGCCGGCTTGAGGAAGCGGCAAGATTGCGCTACAGCGATCTGCGGCAATTGGAGGAGGAACTCGCACGCCGACAGAAACTGCTCGATACGCTGGTGCAAAGCGGCGAATCCATGGTGCGCGAAGAAGTCACGCCGGAGGAAATTGCCGAGGTGGTGGCGAAGTGGACGAATATTCCAGTGGCCAAAATGCTGGAGGGGGATCGGGAACGGCTGCGGCACATGGAAGCCTTTCTGCAAAAACGCCTCATCGGCCAGGATGATGCGGTGCGCGCGGTTTCCAATGCGGTTCGGCGTAACCGGGCGGGGTTGGGTGATCCGCGGCGGCCCATCGGAAGTTTCATGTTTTTAGGCCCCACCGGTGTGGGCAAAACCGAGCTTTGCAAGGCCTTGGCTGATTTTCTCTTTGATACCGAAGAGGCCATGGTTCGCATTGATATGTCGGAATTCATGGAGCAGCACAGCGTGGCCCGGCTAATCGGAGCGCCTCCGGGATATGTGGGCTACGAGGAAGGCGGGGTGCTTACCGAAGCAGTGCGCCGACATCCGTACAGCGTGATTCTTTTTGACGAAATCGAAAAGGCCCATCGTGATGTATTTAACGTCCTGCTGCAGGTGCTTGATGACGGCAGACTGACCGATGGCCAGGGCCGCACCGTTGATTTCAAAAACACCCTCATCGTGATGACCAGCAATATTGGATCACAGGTTATTCAAGACCTGACCGGCAAGGAGAATTCTGACTGGGAAATTGAGGCCAGTGTGAAAAATCTTCTCCGGCAGCAATTTCGGCCCGAGTTTCTTAACCGGGTGGATGAGATTGTCATCTTTCATACGTTACGTAAAGAACAGCTTGCCAAGATCATCGATATTCAGTTATCCCATCTTGAAAAACGTCTGGCTGCGCACAACTATTCCATGCGGATATCAGCCAAAGCCAAAGAGGCCTTGGCCGAACAGGGCTATGATGTCACGTTTGGCGCCCGGCCGCTGAAGCGCCTCATTCAGCAGCACCTTGAAAATCCACTGGCCGCAAAAATTCTCGACGGTGAAATGACGCCAGGTGGCTTGATTGAAATTGGTGTGGATCGGCATGGCCAATTCACTTTCCAGTCCTCCGGCCCGGTGGTGGAAGGCGAATTGGTGGAATAGGGGCGGCGGGAGGGATTTTGTAGTTTTTTTACATGGGGTCAATTCACTGCGTTGCGGTCAGCAACGGTGGTTGCGGCCGGAGTATCAACTCACCGGCAGCTTTGCTGATAAGCGAATGATGGTGAATTTTGTGTCAGCCGGGTTCATTGATGCTATAATAGTGTAAGGCGTGCGCGAGCATCGCACTCTATGCCGCACGGTTGGGTCGGATGGGTTATCTGATGTACCAGCCGCCTCGACGCCAACCCGAGTTCAAGCTGCCTCCAGGCTAGTTCTCCCAATCGATGCCCAATCTCTGATTTGTGACTAAGTTTTTCGAGCTACCATTGCGTGGCTCGAAAAAACAGGAGTTTGAACCATGGTAAATAAAACCCTCATTATTCTGGCCGTTCCGCCTTTAGGTGCTCCGTTGTCGGCACCCGTTCCGATTGCCATGGAGTCGGCGGCGGACTTTGCCGTCCTTGGTGGCACCGCCGTCGATAACACCGGTGAGACGACGGTGCATGGCGGAGATGTGGGAACCAGCCACGGCACAGGGATCACCGGCTTTCCGCCGGGGCGCGTTATGCCGCCGTCGGTAACACGAGTGGGTGATGAGGCAACGCGGGCGGCCCATCTGGACCTTACCGTCGCGTACAATCAGGCTCTGGCGATGGTGCCCACCCACGATCTTAGCGGACAGGATCTCGGCGGGTTGACGCTGCTGCCAGGCGTGTATGCGTTCTCATCCTCCGCGGATATCCATGGAATTTTAACCCTTAACGGCCAGAACAACCCCAAAGCCCAATTCGTGTTTCAGATTGGCACGACACTCAAGACGGCCAAAGGCTCCGCGGTGATTTGCATTAATGATGCCACCATGGCCAATGCGCAGAGCGGGATATTCTGGCAGGTGGGAGGTTCGGCCACGCTGGGCACGGACAGCACCTTTGAAGGCAATATCCTGGCCCTGGGTGATATTACCGCGGAAACGGACGCCTCGATTCGCGAGGGCAGCGTGTTGGCCTGCAACGGGACGGTGAACCTGGATTCCAACAAAATCACCAAACGCGATACCAGAGGCAGAAGTTAAACACAGCGCGGCTGCGGCCGCAGGAGTTAGGAGACAGGAGACAGAATTCAGGAGTTTTTGCACGCTGCGCGAAGGAATGGCTTCACAGAGCGGCGGTGCGGGCAGGAAAATCTTTGCGCCGTGCGAGGAATTTGCTGGATTGTGGCACAGTGCCGCTGATACCCAAGGCCCGGGGAGAGGCTGGGCGAACTCCACCGCTGCCCGTTGCGTCGGCATTGGGGCCTCCTTGGCTGGATGCGAGAGGTTGTGGCGTAGGCGGATGAGATTGCGGTGCTATTGGTGAACCAAGGGTATGGTCCAGTAATACGTATTTTTCTAGATATTTAAATTCGTTTTTAGTACCACTACCGCGGGAGTTTCCCGCCTGGCAAGTTTGCGCTGCAATGTGCGGACACTGATTCCAATAGCACGGGCGGCTTTCGTTTTATTGTTGCCATAATGTTTCAGGGCCGTCTGAATAGCCAATTGTTCCATATCCGCCACTTTTATTGGGGGCTCTTGGCCGGTGGGGGGCGTGGATTCGGAAAATGCAATCGGGTTCATTGCAGGTTGCGCAGTGACCGCGGCGTGGCCGGCCTGTTGGCGGCCCGCGATGTGCAGGTCGCTTAGTTCCAGCACGGTTTTGTCTCTGTCCGCCAGCGCCATGGCACCTTCGATTATATGAAATAATTCCCGGACGTTGCCGGGCCAGGAATGTCGCAGGATGGCCTGCATGGCCGAAGGCGAAATAGCCTGAATGGCTGAGGTGTGATTTTGGATGTTCACGCGCTCAATAAAATGTCGTACCAGCAGCGGGATATCTGCCACACGGTCGCGTAACGGCGGCACCAGAATGTTAATAATATTGATCCGATAGAATAAATCCTCCCGGAAACGCCCTTGTGCGAGCATGGCCGGCAAATCCCGGCTGGTGGCGGTGAGGACACGCGTATCCACTTTAATCTCGCGATGGCCGCCCAGCGGTGTCACGACGCGATTTTCCAGAATTCGCAGCAGCTTGGCCTGCACCGACAGCGCACAATCGCCGATCTCATCAATAAATAGAGTGCCGCCATTGGCTGCTTCAAGCCGGCCGATGCGTGCGCCTGTAGCCCCGGAAAACGCCCCTTTTTCATACCCGAAAAGCTCACTTTCCACCAGCGTGTCCGGTATGGCCGCACAATTTATCGCGATAAAAGGCCCAGCACAGCGTGGCGAATGGCGGTGAATGGCCTGGGCTACCAAGTCCTTGCCGGTACCGGTTTCTCCGGAGATCAGCACGGTGCTGAAGGCGTGGCTGGACCGTTCAATTAAGCTAAAAACCTCTCTCATCACCGGAGTGCGACCGATGATATGGTCTTCCCCACCATCCATCTTCGCCGGTGCTACCGGCGGCGCTGTGGTGTTGCATGCGGCCAAGAGAGCCATAAGCTGCGTGAGCAACTGTTTGGGATCCGGCGTGTGGTTTAAATCATCGACCCCGCCCGCGCGGATCATTTCCGCCAAGGTCTCCACCGATTCTGTTTCACGAATGAGAGGCAAGGGAGAATCCGGAAAAAATTTCCGCCAGTGTTTGATCAGATCAATACGCGAGATATCGCCGGAAATCACCCCCGCGATGACAAAATCAATTCCCTCGCCGACCATGTGAATGGCCTTGTCGACGGAATCGGTGGTTTTGACGTTATAACCCGCCTCCGTGAGCACCCGCTCTAAGGCCGCTCGCTGGGTAGGATTATCTTCGATCACCAGAATCTGATACTCATCCAATACTGTCCGGAAAAATGCTAACCGAAAACCAGTAAAGATTTAACCCAATCTTAACTTGCGCTTTTGCGTCGGATATGGTCTACTGTCCGCCATGAGCAAAAGGCTTCCACCCG
>JAJYZF010000208.1 GCA_021800165.1 Planctomycetota bacterium
CTCTGCGCTTCCCCAAGCTGGTGTCTGAATTTTTTCATCTTCAAGTGGGCGGCCTTATGGCTCTCAAAAAATTTAACCAGCCGGGCGAACGTGCGGGTGGCCGCCATCATGCGGCGAGTGTAAACGCCGCGGCTTTGGCCACCTAGGGTGAATAGCGCCCCTCCTACGATCAGATTGCGCGGAACCCCCTTACCGGAAAGAAATAGCTTGCCCAGGCGCATGGCGGATTTGTAGTCCATGCTTTCGCTTGCGGCATGGGCGAAACACACCGCCGCCCGATGGTAATTTTGTGGTACGCCGCGGCCAAAGTAGTACAAATCCCCAAGGATCTCATCCGCCCACGGGAGATACGTGTCCGACCACGTATAATCCGTGGCGCTGTGACGGCCGTCTAAAGCCCGGCGGCTCCAGAACAAAGCCTGGGAATAATTCTGCTTCACCGCGGTGCCGTGATAATAGTCCCGCGCCACGCAGAGCATATTGTCGTACAACGTGTCAAGCGTGTTCCATCGCTTGGCGGCTGCAAACTTGCCGGCCAGAGGCCAGTACCGCGCGACTCTATCTTCAAGACGGAATTCAGCCGCCGGATTATTGTGGTATTTTGACAGGACAAGAGCGGTCGAGAGACTGTCCCAAGCGGTGATGGCCATGGCGGCGTCGCCCTGCTTGGCCGCTTTGGTATACCACAAGCGGGCCAGGCGCAGGTCACGGGGGCGGGTATAGCCGAAGCCATAATTTTCGGCCACCTTTAGTTCGGCGGGTGCGTAGCCTTGGGCGGCCGATTTCTTGAACCAGCCAATGGCGTGGAACCAATTCCCCTGCTCCAGGCGCCCCAGATCGTATTGGCCTTGGGCGTTGCCCTGCTTGGCGGCAAGGCGATACCAGTGCTGTTGGGAAAGGCCAGGGCCAAAAAAGGTGCTCAAGCGAGCGGCAAGGTGGCCCAGTTCCAGTTCCGCCTTCACATCACCCTGGTTCGCCATGGACTCCAGGGTTTTCCTGGCGCCTGGCACCCCCCAACGTACTTTCTCCGGTAACGTGCCGAACTGGACGATTTTCTGATAGGCGGCGTCCGATTTTTTCCGCAGAGCGTTGAATTCGGGGGATAAGTAGAGCACATGTCCAGTCTCCAACAGGGCGATCTGCGCCGCCCGTTCCGATCGGCTTTGGCGATACACGGTGTTCCCGCCCAGCCAAGCGGAACGGTGTGGTCTGGGCTGGCTGTGGGTCGAAGCATATTCCAGCTTGGCCATCGCCCCCGGGCAGCCCCACAGCGCCTTTTCCAGCAGCGATCCCGTTTGCAGGATCCGTTGGTATTGGGCCGGATGTTTCAGCTGCAGCGCATGAATCCGCGCCCGGTTATAGGCATCGTTCCAGAGGTCCGAGTCGGCCGCGAGCCACTCGATATCCACGGCCTGCCGCGCCGCTCGCGCCAACTGGCGGCCTTTTAAACTGGCCAGGTTGCTGGTTTTTAGTAGCGGGGGATGAGTAAGGCGACCGATGAGGGCGTGCAGCGCGGGGGCATGGCCTTTGTCCGCCTGGGACATAAGCGCCTCAAAAACGGTTGGGGTGGGCGGCGAATGGAACGCCATCGCTGCTGACGAAAACAGCCCGAGCAGCGACAGACCAACGGCCGCGGCACATATTCCGCCCGGTCTTATTGGAAATAGCTTCATCGTCCCAACTTCCGAAAAACGTAACCGTTCAATGGCCTAAACCTGGCCCCGCGTCGGGAAGGGGTGTGGCTGCGCTTGCCACTCCGGCCTGTGAACGGTTACCGAAAAACGAAACCGTCTAAGACTATCCTGGGCCCCGTCGGTCAAGTTAGACGTACCCTGAGCTTGCCTGAATTATAGCACACCGCATATAGTCTGCTCCGCCGGCATGCTCACCGTCGCAGGCGATCCGCTACCACGGCGAATAGGTGCTCAAATCTTGGCAGCGAAGCGGAGTCTTCTTTAAGCTCCAGCAAGGGCCGCAGTTCCCGGCGTATCTGTCCAAGGTCCAGGCGCCCATATTGCCCGCTAACACGCTCTCAACGTCACTTCAGTCGTGATCCCGAGCGGCAAACACCTTGTGAACCACCAGATCTTCCGGGGAACACGTGGTCAAAGCCATCGTCTCGGTTATTTTCCACCGCGTGGCGCGCCTCACCGACGCTTCTTCAAATGGAAACGCTCCCAACGCAACATCCCGGGAAACTCCCTGGGCGTCGCGCAATAATAAAACGCGCCGCTCCAACGCGAATTTCCGCGCCTCATCCAGGCGGCCGGGGAATTGATCCAGCCAAGCGTCAATGAATTCTTCCTCTCGGCCGAGCCCGGTTACGATGGTTATAGCCACGTCTTGTGTAAAGCGCGGCGTACCCGAACGCTGCACGGCGATGCCCCCAATGAAACAGAATTTCCATTCGCGGCTTCGGCAAAACGTCTCCAGATCGGCCGCGGCGGCCAATACCCCAACGAGGTGGTTCATCGTTTGTCCCGGCGATGGAAGAGCGCCTGCTGCTCCACCAGACCGGACCAATCGGGGCGTTCCCGCCACAGCGGTTCACAGACGCTCAATGATTTAATGATACGAAGAGCTTGTTCGTCGGTCAGGGCATGTAACTCGCGGGCGCGGATCTCCTCCAGGGCTTCCGTGGTGGCGCGGTACCGTGCTAACCATTGGGTGCGATCGCGCATCGAATCGATCGCCCCAGTATAGGCCCCCACTTTGATCCTATCAGCCCACGGCGGACATCATCCCCCCCTCCGGAGCCAGGGTCGCCGCCGGGGGGCACGCCATCAAAACGGCCATGGGCATAGCCCGCGAATCGCCCCGGGCGACTGATCGGCACGATGGATGGGGCGCCAATCGCTTCAACCCGCGAACGGTTACGCTCACGGTAATACGGCATTCGGATCCCGGCCCAGCAAATTCAGGCGCAACAGGGTCAG
>JAJYZF010000088.1 GCA_021800165.1 Planctomycetota bacterium
ACGCCTGGAACGCAGCAACGCGCAGTGAAGCCGGAGCATGGCAAGCGCAGCGGTGGCTTTTTGTAGTGGACTTCGGACCGGGACCACGGCGATTTCCGATTTGACAATTCGTTGCGACAATGGGAGGAAGGCGTTTTCGTCCTATTGACACATAGGTAAAGTATGACTAATATGCCATATATGAGCGTACTGCGAAACCCGCCTGCCATCCCGCCGTTTGAACCGGACGGTTTATTGCCACCCGGGGATTTTGAACTGTCGTTTGATGAATTGCGACAATCGCTGCTTGTAGGCGGACAAGACAATCAGGAAAGATCCTCCACCTGGGACATGCCGTGGCGGACTTTGTTGGTTCAGAATCTGGAAATTCTTACGCGACAACTCTGGAAGGTCGGTATCCGGGAGATTTTTGCTGATGGATCATTTGTTGAAGACAAAGATCACCCCAATGACATTGACGGGTACTTTGTATGTGACCTCGACTCGTTGCGAACCGGCGAACTGACGAAGCAACTGAACCTGTTGGACCCGTTCAAGATATGGATATGGGACCCTGCTTCACGCAAACCATACCGCGGATATCCAAAGAAGCAACTCCCTATGTGGCATCGATACCGTGTGGAATTGTACCCACATGTCCCCGGGCTGGGGATTGGCAGTGGTATTCATGATCAGCATGGTCACGAACTGGAGTTTCCCGCCGCGTTTCGGCAATCGCGACGGGATGGGAAACCGAGGGGCATTGTGAAAATCAAGTATGGAGGTCCGTCATGATTCGCAACGAGTCTGAATACCAGCAAGCCGTGGCTCGCCTGACTGCTGAGCAAAAACGCCTAGCTGATCATCGGGCACGATTGAAAACCGCCGGTCTTAAGGCCGAGGAAATCAAGCGCGTGATAGATCCGATGAAGTCATTTCATCTCCAACTGAAGGAAGAAGTTGAGAGCTATGAACGTCTGAAACGTGGCGAATTTGAAGAACTCGACAATCTGCGCGGCCTGGGCCACCTGCTGATTGCCCTGCGCATTGCCCAGGGGATTTCACAGCGTGAACTGGCCAAGCGCCTTGAGGTGCACGAATCACAGGTGTCACGCGATGAGCGGAACGAGTATTTCGGGATCACGCTTGAACGTGCCATGAAGATTGTCGATGCGCTGAAGGTGCATCTACGAACCAAAGTAGAATTGGAACCACAGCGTGAAGTCGCAGTGGCGTAGTAACGTCTACCGTTTTATACCGTTTTGGCTTTTCAATACCGCAAATAAACGCGATATGCGCGGAAAAAATAAGATGGTTTGCAAAGTGATTATATCGCGGTAAAATCACTATTTATAAGTGGTTTCTGGGTTTTTCGGCCCGAAATCTGCTTTGCCTTCCAAGCTGGCTGTTGTGGGTTCGAGTCCCATCGCCCGCTGTTTACGATATTTTTCAGCACGACCTGGCCGGCACCGGCGTTTAGCCGCTCAACTCTGGTGGGCTGAATTGGCGAAGCTCGCGCATTACACCGGCCACGGCGGATTGCCGGTCGGTGATACGGCGGTAAAGTGCGTAGAGCTGGTTGTAGGGGGTGACGCTCGCGGAGTGTGGGCTGTAGATCAAATCGGTGCGTTGGCGGGCCATGGCCCGGATGATTTGGGTCATGCTGGTATAGCCAGTGGTGGCTTGGCCGGCCGCCATACAGCCCAAGATGGCGGCTCCGAGAGCCACGCTTTGCTGACTTTCCGCCAGGCTGATGCGTGCGTTGAGCACATTTGAATAAATCTGCATCAGCAGGGGAGACTTTGCGGGTAAACCGCCGCCGGCCACAAAGTGTTGCACCGGAACGCCGTTTTCGACCAGCAGCTCCACAATCCACCGCAGGCCAAAAGCCGTGGCCTCTATCAAGGCGCGGTAAAGCTGGGCCGGCTGGGTGGTAAGCGACAAGCCGATAAAAGCTCCGCTGAGGTGCCCATCCATCAAAGGTGTGCGGCAACCGTTAAGCCAGTCCACCGCCAGCAGGCCATGACTGCCGGGGGCCAGGGCCGCCGCCTGCTGGTTCATTTGCTCATGGGTGGTACCGGCGGTACGTATCAACCAGGCCAGAGAATCACCGACGCTGGCCTGGCCGGTTTCATAACCGAAGCTGCCGGGCAAGATGCCATCTTCCACCACGCCGGCGACGCCCGGCACGCGGTGTTGGCTGGCGGAATTAAGAAGATGGCAGGAACTCGTGCCAATGACCATCACCAGGGTATTGTTATCGCAAACGCCTGAGCCGGGCAGTCCGGCATGGGCATCAATAATGGCCGTGCTTACAGGTATGCCTGGCGGCAATTCCAGCAAGGCCGCCGCAGCGGGGCTCAGGCCGCCCGCCCGTTGGCCGGGAGCACAGAGGCGGCCAGGCATTTTAGTGGCAACCACGTCGGCAAGGCTGGGATGCACGGCCGCGAAAAACTCGGGCGACGGAAAGCCTGCTTGTTTGCTCCAACAGCCTTTGTAGCCCGCCTGACAAGTGGACCGCACAAGGTCTTGGGTGTGGCAGTGCGGCCAAGGGCCGGTCGTGAGCTGCCACACCAAAAAGTCTCCGGCTTCCAGCCATACTTGGGCGGCCGCATATACCTGCGGTGCCAGTTCCAGGGTTTCGAGAATTTTCGGGAAAAACCACTCCAACCCAATGCTGCCGCCATACCGATCCAGCCAGGGTTCGCGGCGTTCTTGGGCGACCGCGTTGAGTCGGTCGGTTTGATGCTTGGCCCCATGGTGTTTCCACAACTTGGGCCAGGCCAGCGGCACGTTTTGAAATTGGGGCAGCATGCACAACGGCGTACCATCGCTGAGTGTCGGCAACATGGTACAACTGGTAAAAGCGACACCGATGCCAACGACTTGATGCGGACTGATCCTGGCCTCGGCCATGGCCGCGTGGCAGGCTTGGGCTAAATTCAGCAGCCAATCTTGCGGGTGTTGCAGGGCGTAGTCGGGCGGGAGGTTATGTCCGGTGGTGGGCAACGTACGGTCGATCACGCCATGGGTATAACGGCGGTCGGCCTGTCCGACCATGTGGCCGGTGGCGATATCCACAATGACCACGCGCACCGATTCAGTGCCATAATCAAAGCCCAGACTATAGCGTTTATCGGTGGTCATGCTAGGATCTCCAAAGCTGGTTCGGCCCGCGGTGTAGCGTCATCATCACGCTAAGCAATAAAGGGTCCGGGTGCCGGCCGGCGAGGTACTTGCCGCAACGGGCATAGTGTACCCATTCCAGGATCAGTAACAACGGAGCAGGGGCATGAGCGGCGGAAGCTAGTGTCCGGCCTATGGCTTGGTCGGTGGGTCTGATAAATGTCGGCATAGAAGGTTAGGGACCGGGCAAAAATAGCTTTACACTTTCCGACTCTTTGCAGATCCACTGGCGGGGTGTGCGCGCCGGTCACGCCTCGCCAGCGGTAACAAAATTTCGGACAAAGCTTCAGGGCCGTAGAACACGAATTTATTTTTGTGCGGTTCCGAAGCGTTGCCACGGGCAGTTCTATTTCCAGGCAGGAGTGGCAATTGTTTTACGGCATCGCACGCAGATACCCATCGGGCCAACGGCGCAGCCAAGCGGGGCCAATAGGCCGGGTAGGAATCGCACCCGGGGCCTTGATGTGGCATCGTTCCAGCAGCGAACCCTCTTGAAGATATAGCGTATCCAGGGCGTCAAGGTAGGCCACCACGGCCTGAGCCTGAGCGAGCTGGGCGGAAAGCAAGTTTGATTGGGCCTGAGAGACTTGCAGGGAGGTGCTTTCTCCAACGCGAAATTCGCCTTCGGTGGCGGTGAGCGTTTCCTGTTGGGCACGCGTGGTGGCGGCAGTGGCGGAAATCTGGCGACGGTCGGTAACAGCCTGAATGTAGGCGGTGCGCACACTGAGTTCCACGCTGCGGACTGTATTGGTGAAGGCGGCTTCTTCTTGATCCCGGCTGAGCACGGCGCTTTGATAGTTGGCCATGGGAGTGCGGTTGAAGAGCGGATAGTTGAAAGATAAGCCCCCGATAAGCTGATAATCATCTCCGTTGAGGTTAGCGGCGGCGGGACCAAACGATTCCGCGTAGCCGGTTTTGCCCATCGTGATAAACATATCAAGCACCGGTAAAAGACCGTTGCGGGTTTGCACCACAGCCAGATCTCCCTGCTGAATTTGCAAACGGGTTTGATTGAGAATGGGGCTTAGCCGCAGGGCGAGCTTGGTATGGGCAGCCAGCGGGGCTTGCGGGCCACCGGAAATGTAGGGCGGCGTGGTAAGCACAATATGATGTTTCCAAAAGGGTGTACCGGCAGGTGCCAGCAAACTCAGCAGATTGAGGCGGGCAATTTTTTTCGCTCCCACGGCGCTGACGAGTTGCTCGCGCGTGACGGCGGTTTGGGCGATGGATGCGGACAACTGCGATGGGGCCGTGCGCCCGACGCGGATCAGTTCGCGGGTTTGCCGCTCTTGTTGCCGGGCCACAGACAAAGCTGTTTGCAGAATTTGCACATTCTGGCGGGCCAGCACCGCCTGCCAATAGGCCTGAACAATGTCGTCGGTAATGGTGAGGGCTTCACCCCGCAGTTGATAGTCTGATATTCTTTTGCCGAGTTGGGCTTCGTGGATGGTGGCCAAGTTGGCCTGGAGATTTCCGCCTTGCAAAAGGGCCTGGGTGACGGTGATCGAGAATCCGGCATTGGTGGCCTGGCCGCCACCGGCTTCGCTGTCGCTAAGGTTGGCATTGACACCCGCCTTCAGGGAGGTGCCTGTGGGCAGGTTTTCCGACAGGCCGAGGTTGGCGGTTCCGGAATCGGTAGTTGTACTGCCGCCAGCGGCCCGGTTATAGCCACCACTGGAGGTGACGTAACCGCCGCTGGTGGGAATGCGATTTTTGGATGCCTGAACGCCTCCGGAAAGCGTGGGATCAAACGCTCCACGGTCGGCGATGACCTGCTGCTGTGCTATGGCCGGGGCATAACGCTGCACCAGCAGAGAGGGGTTGTTTCGTAGCCCAATCACCAGGGCGTCGGCCAACGAAAGATGATGAAATTGCTCGGTGGACTTGCCCGAGACGGGCTTGCCACCGGGCGGTAAGGCGGCTTCCAGATGGTCGGAGGTCTCGGCGACGGCGATATCCTGCTGGTGGGCCAAGGCGGCTGATTGATAGTTCTGGTATCCGCCGGAATCAATGCTGCTGCATGCGGATATGCCGGCCACCGCGCCTAGCAGGGCACAGGCACGGAGTGTGGCAGCGGCTAGCGCCGGGATTCGCGGGGGGGAACCGGCACGCCGCGTTTTGCTGCGGGCACTGGCGCGGCACAGCGGCCCCAGGGATGAGCCAGTTGTTGGCTGCCGCGGGGAGGGCAGCGGGTTGTGGCAGTGTTCCATGGGACCTGAGAAAAATAGGGAATCAGGGGAACGCAGGGGGGGATCATTCATAACGTAAAGCCTCAATGGGATTAAGCGCCGCAGCCCGGCGTGCCGGATAATAACCAAAGAAAATACCGATCGCCGCGGAGATGGACAGGGCTAAAAAGACCATGGATGGTTCCACATGACCGGAAAAACTGCGGAATTTCACGTAATGGGCGGCGACGATGCCCGCACCCACGCCCATCAGGCCGCCAAGCAGGCTGATGATCATCGATTCAATGAGAAACTGACGGAGGATATCGCGCCGACGGGCTCCAATAGCCTTGCGAATTCCGATTTCCCGCGTGCGTTCCGTGACAGTGACCAGCATAATGTTCATAATTCCAATACCGCCCACCAGAAGAGATATGCCCGCCACCGACCCTAGAAACAGGGTAAAGGCACCACCGATGCGGTTGGCCATTTTCAATACCTGGAGCTGGTTGGAAATCCAGAAATCATCTTCATCGCCGTAGATCAATGAATGCCGCAGGCGCAACACCCTCTGGCAGGCGGCCTGCACGCGGTTTAAGTTGGCGGCGTGATCGACCTGTAAGTCGATATGGTTAAGTGCGACCAGCCGACCCATCAGATCGGTCATCGCCGTTGTATAGGGCAAGAGCACCTGATTGTCCGGATCAAACCACCCATGGCGCCCCTTGGGTACCAGAACGCCCACCACTTTGAAGCGCACGGTGGACACCGTAATAGTGCGGCCAATGGGATCCTGCGAACCAAAAAGCCTTTCCGCGGTTTCCGGGCCGATCACCGCGACCGAGGCTATATCTTGGCAATCGTAATCCGTGAACATGGCTCCGCTTTGGACCTTAAAATCATGGATTTTGATATAGGTAGGAGCGCAGCCCACGATGTTGCAGGTGGTGAAATTTCCGCCCCATTTTACCGGCTGCCAGGCGGTGACCACCGGCGAAACATATTTGACATGTGGGATTTTAAGAATGGCCCGGGCATCGCCGAGGCTCAGTGGATCCGCGGAACCGTTGAGCACCGGGGCGATTTTGGAATTGTGAGGAAAAATGGTGATGGTGTTTTTGCCCATCCGGGAAACCCATCCGAGAATCCGTTTTTTGGCACCATTGCCCAGGGCCAGCATGGCAATCACGGCCGCCACCCCGATAATCATGCCCAGCATGGTCAAAATGGCACGCAGCTTGTTGGCCAGCATACTTCGCAGGGCAATTTTTATGGTGGTCCAGAATAACATTGTTTGCACCAGTTTTGAACTAACGCCTTGGGCCTTCTTACCGGTCAATGATGCCCCGGTGTCCACATGCTGGAGAGATCGCCCAGGTGCAGCACCACCTTTTGCCCCGCTTGAAGCCCGGAGAGTACCTGCCAGTACGTATCATTGCGCTGGCCGAGCGTAACGGCCTTGGAAACTTTCTTGCCATCCGGCATCACCACGGTAACGGTATCTTCATGATGTTGAATGACCACCGCTTGCAGTGGAATGTAGAGCACGTTGGGCAGTTTATCGGCGAAGATGGTGACATTGGCGGTCATGCCGGGTTTGAGCAATTCTTTGTTTTTTCCCAGCACCTCGATTTTGGCCTGGAACGTGACAATGTTGCTGGTGGAAGTGCTGGTGCTGCCGGCGGTTTGATCTTGTATGGATTCCGGAGCCATCAGCACCACGCGGCCGGGAAACACCACGCCAGAGGCCCCGGCGGCGGTAATTTGCGAGATATCGCCGATTTTGACGTGATTGATATCACTTTCGTTGATGGTGGCATTGATATAAATGTGCGACGTATCCACCAGCGTCATCACGGTGGTGCCGCCGCCGACATTGGTGGTTGCCGATGCAATGACCTGCCCCTGCTGAACATCTACATTCGCCACCTGGCCGTTGATGGGGGCGGTGACGGTGCAATAGCCGAGGTTGGTTTGGGCGTTTTTAAGATTGGCGTGCTGGATGAGCACGGCCACGCGGTCCAACCGCACATTTAACTTTTGGAGTTTCACCTGCAGAGCCTGGGTTTTCAGTTGCATCATTTGCACCTCGGCGAGTCTAAGGGACTGCTGATCGCGCACCAAGGTGGTTTCGTCATTATCGTAGGTTTGCTGGGGGGCGAGCTTTTCCTGGAGCAACGTGGCGTCGCGCTGGACGTTTAACTGGTCGTTTTTCACCTGGGCCTGGGCGGAAAGCAAATTGGCCTGATCGGTCTGCCGACTGGTGATGAGATTTTCTTTGGCAATCTGATAATTCACCTGGGCGGATTGCAACGTCAGCACGGCTTGCTGCAAATTCTGCTCGGCGATGGCCAAGGCCTGTTCTTCCAAGGTCGGGTCCACTTTTAAGACCACTTCACCTTTTTTGACAGCATCACCAATCTGAAAGGGCAGAGAGGTAATTTCACCGCCGGCCTGACATTTGATGTCCACGGTCCGGTTGGCCTGAACATTGCCCGTGGCATAGACATGTACGCTTAGTGTGCCGCGCTTGACCACGGCGGTAGAAGGCGGTGGGGTCTTGTGGGCGTCGGCGGCGTTGACATGGTATCGGTATGCGCCATACGCCGACCCAGCGAGAATCAAGATCACCAGAATAATCCAGAATTTTTTCATAGATCATGAACTGCCCGCAGCGTCCACCGGGAATTCCGGAATCAAGCTGCGGCCGTTGTCTCCTTCGTGGTGGATGGTTGACAATGCGGAGCGTGTTGGACTTCCGCGACAATACGGCCATCGCGTAATTGTACTTCCCGGCCGCAATGCCGGGCTACTTCATGGTCGTGGGTGACAATAATAATGGTACTTCCGGCCTGGTTAAGCCGGTGAAATAAATCCAGGATGTCCCGTCCTACCTGGGAATCGAGATTGCCGGTAGGCTCGTCGGCCAAAATAATGGCGGGATCCGTCACCAAGGCCCGGGCTATGGCCACGCGCTGGCGCTGGCCGCCGGAAAGCTGATTGGGTTCATGGTGGGTGCGGTCGGCCAGGCCTACTGTGGTCAGCGCGGCGCGGGCCAAAGTTTTGGCATCGTGCCGACTGGCATAGAGCAGAGGCAGTTCGACGTTTTCCAGGGCGGAAAGGCGCGGCAGCAAGTTAAAATTCTGGAAGACAAAGCCGATCCGCCGATTGCGTATCGCAGCAAGCTGATCTCCGGCGAGTTTGGAAACATCTTCCCCGGCGAGCATATACGAACCGGAGTCCGCAGTATCCAGGCAACCGAGAATATTCATGAGCGTGGATTTGCCGCTGCCGGATGGTCCGGTAATGGCCAACATTTCCCCACGTGAAATAACCAGATTCACCGCATCCAGTGCCAGCACATCGGTATCTCCGATGCGATAACGCTTGGTCAGGTTGGTTATCTCCAAGAGTTCTCTTTGGCCCATGCCGTTTACCGCCTGCCCGCCGCCGCTTTACTCTACAACGCTGGAACACCGCCGCTATTACAGAGTATAGGCGCAGTGGAAAAATTTGGCGATAGCCGGAGAGCAGCCGCGGAGAATCCACAACCCGTGACGGGCCTCTGGCGGCGGGCGTGACCAGCGCCGCCAAGACGGATGCGACTTCGTGCGGCGCAGATAGAAATTGTTATCATGTGCACCCATGGCGGTGCTGCTGGACATCTGTTACTTTTTAGGTTTGCTGCTGGCAATGCCGGTGCTGGTATACAAAAGCTGGCGGACCGGGAAATACCGCACGGATTGGCCGGCGCGCCTGGGCCGGGTTCCCCCAGATCAATTGCAGTGGCTGGAGGCCGCGCCACGCGGCGGGCGCATTTTGCTGCATTGCGTGAGTGTGGGCGAATTGCTCTCCACCCGCCTGCTGGTGGAAGAATTGTGCCGGCAGCGACCGGAACAGCGCATTATCATTACCACCACCACGGATACGGGTACCGCCCGGGCCCGGGCTATGTATGGCAGCGGCGCACTGGCCCCGCAGGTTTGTACGTTGCGTTATCCCCTGGATTTTTCGTGGGCGGTGCGCCGGTTTTTAAGCGCGGTGCAGCCATCCATAGTGGTGCTGGTGGAACTGGAAACCTGGCCGAATTTTATTCGTATCGCCCGCGATCGCAACATTCCGGTACGTATTATTAATGGACGCCTGACCCAACGATCCTTCCGACGTTATCGGTTGATTCGTCCGCTGATTGCCCGCATGTTTCGTGCCATTGATCGTTTTGGGGTGCAAACACCGGCTATTGCGGAACGATTTATCGCCTTGGGGGCGGCCGCGGAGCGCGTCGAGGTGTTGCCGACCATGAAATTTGATACCGCGGACATGGTGGATCAGGTGCCGGGAGCGGATGCTTTTTCCAAGGCGGTGGGCTTGGATCCGCAGGTGCGGTTGCTGGTGGGGGGATCCACCGGGCCGGGGGAACAAGATGCGTTGATTGCCGCCTATTTGGGATTGCGGCGGGAGTTTGCCGATCTGCGGCTGGCGATAGCGCCGCGCAAGCCGGAAACTGTGCCCCAGGTTCTTTTGTCGTTGCAGCATGCCGGACTTGAAGCAGTGCGGCGATCGACGCGACCTGACGGCTCGATGGCACCTCTCCTGCGGAGCGATCAGGTGTTGGTACTTGACACGATGGGCGAGCTCAAAAAGCTTTACAGTGTGGCGCTGGGGGTGTTTTCCGGGAGATCGCTGATTCCGCTGGGCGGAAGCGATATGATTGAAGTGGCGGCGCTGGCCAAACCCTGTTGCTTTGGACCGCATACGTATAATTTCGCGGATGTGGTGGAACTGCTTTTGCAGGAAGGCGGAGCGGTGGTGGTGCATGATGGCGGGGAGTTGCAAGGGCAGGTGAAAACCTGGCTGGAAGACGGGGCGGCGGCACGGGCGATGGGCCTAAGGGCGCGGCAGTGCATTGTGGCCCGGCGTGGTTCATCGCAGCGTTATGCCCAGGAGTTGGTACGCCAAGGCGGGGCGTGGGAACATGGCAGTTCAGATCGGAACACTAAGGCCTCTTGGCGCTAGCCGCACAGCCGTGGTAACGCAACCGCGTGGACTACGGGTGTAAGATCGATAGCGGGCCTATTTTCATGGACTGGAGGTTATGCTCAAAGGCATCGCGTGCCGCGGCAGCGGCGTTTTGCCGGAGTTGCAGCGTTTTCTGCAATTTCTGGTAGCGTAATTCCTGGGTGTTCAATTCACCGGCCATGATGGTGTACACCGGTGAAACCTTTTTGATGATGGCTAGGTTGGCTCGCAGGTGCGATTCTATTTCGTTAACCTGATCAATGGCGGCCTGCACGGTAGCGCTTCGGTTTTGGGCCTGGGTCCATGCCCGGCGGAGTGTGAGCGCTTGCCCGATGGCCGCCCGTATCGCGGCGGGCAGATACTTTTTGGCGGCCAATGCACTCAGGTCGTGCTGGCTTAGACTGTCCAAATTGGTTCCGGAAACGCGGATACTGTATTCCAGAATCCGGGCGGTGCGGTTGCCACCGCGGGCAAGTGTAACGGTAAAGACATTGAAGCCAGGAAATGTGCTTCGTGGGCAGTTGCTGCGCCGCAAATGATTGCCCGGCACGATGGCCTGTCGCAGGAGCAGTGTCTTAACCTTGGGCGAAACATTGGTTAGACGGTAGGAGAGTTGAGTGCGATGTTGACTGGTAACATATAAAATTCCCGCAACCAGCCGGGCCGAAATCCGCACGCGGTGGGATTTCACGCTCAGGGTATGCACCAAAACCGCCTGATCAACCGCGTAGGCGATTAGATGTTGCGCCTTGGGGGGAAAAACCGGCAGTTGAGCAGCGCCGGCGAAGGTTCCAGCACGGTAGACGGCCATGCGACCGCTGGGTAGATATTTACCGCTGGTATTGGTCAGTTGGATGGCGGTAAACGGATGGATGGAGCCAGAGCCTAGATCAAAAAGATCGACACTGCGGCCCTTGATCGGGGCCGCCAGCACGGGCAGCATCACCGATTGCCCACGCGGAAGAGTTACTTGGGACACGGCATAATCGAATGCGGGATGGGTTTTGCCGGAAGTAGCCAACGCCTGAACTCCCTCCAGCGGATTAAAGGGCTGGGCCGGCGCGCGGTACACTACCCTGGCGGCACCCACGCCGCCCCCAAAGAGATTTCCCTGGTTTGCCGGCCCGCTGGAGGCTTGCGTTTGCGTCGCGGGGGGAATCAGCGATACCGGTTGGCCACCAAGCAGATGGAGCCGCACGCCCTTCCAGTTGGTGTTGCTGTGGTTGGCCACCGTGGCCAAAGCCTGTAATACCGGGCCTTTGGCCACGGGCCTGGATGCGGCGGGCAGGATCAATCGGTAAGACATTTTCCATGCGGGCGCAGTAAGTAAATAGCCAAACCGCACCCATCGGTTTCCGTGGCCATTGAATAAAAGGGTGAGTTGCCGAGAAACTGTGCCCGCGTGCCGCCGGGTGGGCTTAGCCAAGTTCGCCAATGCCCGCTGAAACGCGGTTCGTATCCGCCGGTCTTTGATACGTATAAACTGGGCGTCGGAAAGGGCGACGGATTGCAGCCCGTGGTGGGTGAACAAGTTGATGGTCCATCGAGCTCCTTGGCCACTTCCATCGGCCCGTACCACCAGACCGGAACCGCGGGAGCCAGCTTGCCTGACCAAACTTATGATTTTTCCGGCCAGAGGTCTGCCGCCTCGGCCTTTTAGATAAAGCGCAACGGGCGTACCGCGCAGTTGTTCCAGCAACTGGCGCAGAGTGGTGCCTTGGCCAAGCATTACCTGCACGCTACCGGCCCTTTTCGGATGGGTGGGAAATGCGACTCCGCCAATCGTTCCACCTCCCATGTCTTGAAAAACCAGAGATCGCAGCACGCCTTTGATCTGATCCGGACTAAAACGCAGGGTTTGTCGACTGTCGTTATCCACCAGTCCCTGGAATTCAAAGAATCCCAAACCGTTGGCAAATATATCTACCTGGCGAAGGCGCGGCGTGCCGGTGTGGGATGGTGGTAAGGCGAGGCTGGATGAGGGCGCGGGTTGGGTGCTGCACGCGGGCAACGTCGCCAACAGGGGCAGCAAGCCAATCATGCAAGCCCAGCGGTAAGAGCGGTTGTTCAGAACTGCTATCATTGAAGGTTCTCCTTTTAAATATACGCGAGGTCACCGATCTTACGGCCAACTTATGGCCACCAACGGCTTATCGCTGAGTTATTCTTCTATTGCGTCGCCGCACCTGATCCGCCAGCGCGGTGAGTATCCGCTGAATTCGCCATTGGTCGCGTTCGCCGGCGGTAATTATTAAGGTACCATCCAGGTATCTGGCGGTGTTGACTGTACCGCCGTTGTCTACCCAGACACTACGGTCCACGGTGTTTTGGAGCAATTTAATGATTCCAATTACCTGCAGGCGATTGATCAGGGCAGGGTGGCGTCGGGTGGAAACCAGCAGCAGCGGTTGAAGGCGATAGCAGCGTGTTACCACGAAGTGGGCTAAGTTGTCGGGTGAACCGACCACCAGCACGCCGTTGCAGGCAGTGTAGGTTAGCCCGCGGTCGGCAAGAATAACATGTAACGCGGTCGCAACGCTCAGGGGGTAGCGGAACTGCAGTGTGACCGGCTCTGTTTGGCCACTTCCTGCCGTCGCTGACGACATGCCATCCACAAACAGGTTCACGCGTGCGGCTTGTGCCAGGGCCTTGAGGGCGGCCGGAAGCGACACATTTTTGAAATTAATAACTACCGCTGTTTTTAGCCGCCGCCGGACCGATCCATCCCGGGCGACTTTGCCGCCCCGGACGACCACAACCCTCTGTTTGGTCCAAGGGCCGTCCGCCCGGGCGGACACCAAAGGTCGAGCGAACGATGCCACCAGAACGGCCAAAGCGGCGCATAGGAATTGGCAAGAGGTGCCCATCAATACCCACCCTCGATTCTTTTGTTTCGGCGACGTACCTGCGCGGCCAGCGTCCGGAGCATTCGCTCGATTCTCCATTGGGTATATTCGTCAGCGGTGATGAAGAGTAAAGAATCAACCTCACGCGCTACGTTCGCCGTGCCACCATTATCCATCCATAGGGCAGGTTCGATCGTGTGCTCCAACATGTGGATAATCGCCGTTGCCTGCGAACGCTTGGGAGGTGCGGGGTGGCGCGGCGTGGAAACCAGCATCAGTGGCCCGAGACGATAACAGCGCGTCACCACTCGCATAGCCAGCAGGTCTCGTGGTCCGACCATAAGCAGCCCGCGGCTGGCCGTGTAGCCCAGTGGCGAGGGGCTTCCCGCAGGGAGCGCGACAAGGGTAAAACGCAGTGCTGTCGCTACCGTGACGGGGTGGCTAAAGCGCACCGTTACGCGTGTAGATGGGCCACATCCGTCAGCCGCTAACGCATGCCAATAGACGAACAGGTTCACGTGGGCGGCGCGGGCCAGCTCGCGCAAGGCGACGCGGATCGGGGTTTTGTTAAAATGAACGGTTACCGCCGTCATGAGCCGTCGGTGGACCTCGTTGTCCCGCGCAAGTTGTCTTTGCGAGGTTACCACCACGGCGGGGCCGCTGTGGGGTGGGGCACCGGCGTGGGCCAACGCCATGGGCAAGCCGATAAAGGCTGCCATTGCAACGAAAAATCTCAGCGGAAATAACCGATCTTTCGCCATTGGCAGCGACCTTCAATTGCGAACAGGGCTACACCCGATGGATCATACGCCTCTTGAGTGTGCGCGCCAACCAGCGAGCCGCGGGTTTCGGTGCAATAATGTCCGGAAACTCCAAGGCGTGGGTTGGGCTCAAGGACATGGGCTGTTCATTAGCCGAAGGAGAGCGGAGCCAACCGCGTGTTGGCCATAT
>JAJYZF010000209.1 GCA_021800165.1 Planctomycetota bacterium
TAGCTGGTCCAGGTGATGAACATTGCGAATGGTGAATTCGGCATGTCGTCTCCCAATTTAGGTTCCGATGGGATAAACCCATCGGCTCGCGTCAGGAATTCCATCGGCGCATTGGATTCCCATGGTCAAAATTATTACCGATCAAATTAACCGCCGCCAGCGAATGGATCAGCCACTCTACCCCCGCAGGCCCAGTGAGCAGATAATCTGCGGCTCGCCGAGGGCGGCATCATCCGACACATGGCACAGCCGCCCGTCGCGGTGCAATGCCATCACAAGCTCTGCCAAAACCTCGTCGGCCGCGCCGGCCTTGAGTTGGCGGGCCAAGGTGTCGGTTGCGGACTCGGTAAGCGGATATTTATAAATCTGTTCGATGGCGGTTTTGAGTTCGGGGGAGTCAAGGAGTGTGCCAATGATTTTTGTGGCGTAGGTACTGAGCCGTTCATAGGTGCGGGCGCGGGCACTGGATGGTCGACCGAGTTGGCCGCCGGTGGATTTTTCATTTTTAACAATGAACTCTGCGCCCTGTTTAACCAGTTCATGGTGGCGTGGTCCCCGTGGCAGTGCGGGTGTATCGGGCCGGCATTCGGCCGCCTTGAGAATGGCGAACTGCGACTCGGTCACGCTGCGGCCCTGGTTGTCTACCCAGGCGAGGGCGTCGGTACGGTCGGCGGTGCGCAGATAAACCAGCACGCCGTCCGGCTTTTCGGCGGTGGGCGTGTGGGGACGCGTGGAATAGACCACGTTGGGCATGGCAGGAATTGTCTTTTTCAGATTGGGATCGGCATCGGTGGCGTTTTTCCAGATCTGGTAGGCGTAGGAGGCGAGATCGACTTCGGTATCATCATCGCCGTCGAGTATGCCGGATTTTTCGTGATAGAGTTCCAGCAGGGGCAGGTCGGATTTGTCATCATCGAAAAACGCCTCATCGGTGCCGACCACCTCGGCATTATCCCTGAGGCGCTGCCGCACGCGGGCCCGCAGGCGCAGGACGCGCTCCACGCCATCGGCGGGGAGGAACGAATAGCAGAAGATTTCGTCGGCCTGCTGGCCGATGCGGTCCACGCGGCCGGCGCGCTGGATGAGGCGGATGATGGCCCAGGGGAGATCGTAATTCACGATGGTGTGGCAGTCCTGCAGGTTCTGCCCCTCGCTGAGGACATCGGTGGCGATTAATACGCGGATGTCGTCGCCGGGGGGTGCGGCCGGCGCTGTGCCGGTGGCGGGGGTGTTGGCCACGGGGCTGAAGCGGCGGGCAATGGCCGTCGGGTCGGGGGTGTCGGCCGTGACGCCGCTCACCGGGATGCCGCGGGCGGTGAGTTCGCGGGTGAGGTAATCCACGGTGTCGGCAAACTGGGTGAAGATGAGCACCTTGTCGTCGGCATGGGTGCGGCTGATCAGCTTGGCCAGCGCGGTGAGCTTGGCGTCGGCAGGGGGTTTCCACGGGCCGACGGCGTCGAGAATGCCCTGCAGGGCGGCAGCGTCGGCGACCAGATCGTCGGCAAGCCGGGATTGAAAAAGAACGGGCGGCAGCCATTTGAAGCGGCGGCCGAAATGATCCGCGTATTGGCGGTAAATGTCCGCGGCACGGCGGCGAAGCTGGTCCGTTCCGTTGGCGGGGGAGGCAGATTGGACCGGATCGGAGTTGGCGAAATCGGGGTCGCACGAGTCAGCACCCTCAGTATCGGCGGTAAGGCCTAATTCGGTATCGCCGTCGGTGGAATCCGGGTCGAGCAGGTCGATATCCTGTGTGCCGATGGGGAGCGGTAGCTTGTTTTCGATGGCATGAAGCCAGACGAAGTTTCGCAGGATGTGCCGCTCGACGGAGAGGAGAAAGGCGTGGCCGCTGCTTTCAAGCCGCTTGAGCAGATTGGTGCGGCAGATGCCCTTGAGCCGCACGCCGGCGCGGGAAAGATCGTTTAGCACGGAGGTTTGCGCCGGATCGGCGGCCGGGACGGCGACATCGCGGTAATTGCCGAGGCCGTAGCGCGGCAGTTTCAGATTATTAAGTGTTTGGATCACCTCGGCGGAGAAGAGGTGGGCGTATTGATCATTCAGGTCTTTTTCATTGACCTGAAATTTGACGGTGCGCGGGACGCGGGTGGGGAATTTAGCACGCCGCCCGTCAGGGAATTCAAGATATTTGCGGCCGGTGGCGGGATCGGTCTTTGCGTAGTTCTGCTGGATAAAGCTGCGGGTGCGGCGTACCAGGTAAAGGCGCATCAGATCGCGCCAGTCGTCGGCGTGTTCGCTTTTTTCAAATGCGGCCAGCGAACGCACGGGACACTGGTGGCGGCGTGTAAATTCCGCCTCGCCAAGCTCGCGCAGCAATCTTTCGGGCCGCAGACCGATGTCTGCCCCCTCGCCGATGAACAGGCGGAGCTGATTGGAAAGATCGAGGTATGTTTTGTTGTACGGGGTGGCGGAAAGCAGAATGACCTTGCTTTCATTGGCGCGGATGTACTCGGCGATGGCGCGGTAGCGTTTGCCGTCGCGCTTGCGCAGGTTGTGGCTCTCGTCGATGAGCACCAGCCGATGGCGGTAAAGGGCGGGCAGCTCGCGCTGCACGTTGGTGATGGAGACGATGGTGGCCCGCAGGCCGTACCGCTGCCGATAGCTTTCCCACAGGGGGAGAAGGTTTTTGGGGCAGATGATCAGCGTCTGGAGGCCCTGATCCTCCTCAAAGATGCGGGCCAGCGCACTGGCCATGAGTGTTTTGCCCAGCCCGACCACATCGCCAACGATCACGCCGCCACGCTTGTTGAGATGGTGGGCGGCAATTTTGACGGCCGCCTTCTGAAATTCAAAGAGCGTGTCGCCGAAGACGGCGGGGATTTGAAATTCACTCAGGCCGGAGCGGGCCTCCTCCGCGAGGTGGTACGCCATTTTGATGTAGATGTGGTAAGGTGAAATCGGTG
>JAJYZF010000210.1 GCA_021800165.1 Planctomycetota bacterium
CACCGTTGGCTGGATGGAGGCGAAAATCCGATCCAATCTGCGGAAGATGATCTCTTCGACATGGGGCCGCAGGCCCGCCGCGTGATTGAATATCTGCAGCCCCCGGCATCGGGCGGCTTCGTCGGCACGGTGCTTTTGATCGGCGCCCGCGGTAGCGGCAAGTCAACCCTCCTCCGCCTTGCCGCCGAAATGGCGAGTCAGCCGGAAAAACCGTCGAAGCTCCGCTTCGCGACCGTCTCGCTGTGGGATCATGCCGACCCCGCCAGTGCTGTTCGGGCCGCCATCGTGGAGGGTATTAAATCCGTCCGCGATTTAATTGACGTGATTCCGTTCAGCGGAGCCGCCGCATCGCTGCCACGGGCGCTTTTCGGCCAGCCGGGTGCCGCGGGGCTATTTGATCTTATCTCGGCACCGCCGACCGAAGTTTGGCTGCCTGCCCTCTCCGAGGCCCTGCTTCTCGCGAACGCTCGGCTCATTTTCTGCATTGAAGATGCCGACCGCATCGCCCCGAAAGAAAAAGCGGAAAATTATTATTCACTGGTCGAAGGGTTTTTGGATTCCATCAAACGCTACCCCGGCTTCGGCTACATCTTCTGCGCCGGCACGCCGACGTGGTCGGAGGGTGGCCCCGTACGACCGCAGGCCCGCGCCGGAACCATCCATCCGATGGACGCATTGAAACCACCCCCCAATATCTCCGAAATTCCCCAAGAGTTCGATCGTGGCAAAGCGGGGAGGATGGTCGCTGATGAGCGGATCCGCGTTGCTGAAGATTTCCGGGAGCGGGTCGGCCCGCTGCCTATCCCCCGGCTCTTCCAATACCAGCTGAGCCTAGACGCAGTAAACCGAGCGACCATCGCCGCCGCGTTGGGGGTATTCCGGGCATGGATGGACTGCCGAGTTTGCCAAGCCGACCCCCGCCGGACCTCCATGACCGCCACCCCCGGTGTCGACGCTGGCAGCAGGCAGAAGATGTTCGATGCCTTTTTGGCCGACCACTCCGAACTCGGCTTGATGCGGTACCTCACGCCGCGAACACTGCGGAACGGCCTGCGCGGCGCAAGGCGCCGCTGGCAAAACATGGTGCGAACCGTGGCCGCCGCAAACCCGGATGCGGTCAGCGACGGTAAGCTTTGGGAGAAATGCCCCGACCCCGACAGCGTAGTGGTTGCTTGCTTGATCCTCGCTTGCTTCCCCGAGAGGCGCGACGAACTGCTGGAACATGGGCTGCATCTTTACCTCAACTCGCAGGCGTTGGCGATGAAGGTGAAGAAAAATCCGTCTGGGGCGGATCTCCAAGGATTACGATTTCTCACTGGGTTCTCCGAAGCCCTACACGACATGGTCGACTGCCACCCGCAGAGAAGGCCCATGGGCCTCGCGGGCGCCGCCGAGCAAGCGAAGAAAAATTGGGAGCTTTTCTGTAAAAGCTGACGCGATCCGAGTTGGCGAAAAAGCGGAACTCTCCAAACGGAACAAAATTATTGCCGCATTTCGCCGCCGGCTGCATCACGCTAATATGCAGCATCGGGTTCGCGGCTGCTGGGCGCCGCTGCGTACCCGGCGTTAACCTTTTGGAGCCACAGAACATGGATGTCATTGATGTTGTTTTGATCGCCGGCGATGGAATCGGGCCGGAAGTTACCGCTGCCACCTGCGAGGTGATCAAGGCCGCCGGGGCACCAATCCATTGGCTTCCGATGCCGGCTGGCGTCGCCGCGATTGAAAGCCACGGCGATGTGCTTCCGGCCGTTACACTCGATGCCCTGCGGCAGGTGAAGGTGGGACTCAAGGGGCCGGTGGGCACGCCGATCGGGGGCGGGTTTCGCTCGGTGAATGTCACCTTTCGCAAGGCGCTTGATCTATACGCCGCCGTGCGGCCCGTGCGCAATCTTCCCGGTGTCAAAACTCGCTACGAACATGTCGATCTGGTGATATTTCGTGAAAACACCGAAGGTTTATACACCGGCATTGAAAATGAAGTGGCGCCCGGCGTAGTTACCAGCATGAAGGTGGCAACCGAGAAGGCGTGCACCCGCATTGCCGAAGCCGCATTCGAATATTGCGTGCGCCGCGGACGCGCCAAGGTAAGCGTGTTTCATAAGGCCAACATCATGAAACTCACCGATGGGCTTTTTCTCCGCTGTGCCCGGGCGGTGCGCGAAGCCCGCTATCCGCAGATTGCCTACGAAGAGGTGATCATCGACAACGCCTGCATGCAGTTGGTGAAAGATCCGACGCGGTTTGACGTGCTGCTGATGGAGAATCTTTACGGCGATCTGGTCAGCGATTTATGCGCTGGATTGGTGGGGGGGCTGGGGGTGGTCCCGGGGGCCAATATCGGCAGAGATTGTGCGGTGTTTGAGGCGGTGCACGGGAGTGCACCGGATATCGCGGGCAATGGATTGGCCAACCCGCTGGCGTGTCTGATGAGTGGCGTGATGCTGCTGAATTATCTGGCCGAAGCGCGGCAGAACCCGGCGTGCAAACAAGCAGCCGACCGAATCAAAGCCGCCTATGACAAGGTGCTCTCGGATGGGAAAATCCGCACGCGGGACCTCGGAGGAACTGCGGGCACGAAAGAATTTACGGCGGGTCTGATTGCGGCCTTGTAGCAAATGAGTTGGGCCATAAAAAGGGATGAACTTTGGAACGATTTGGAACGTAGAGGGGTTTGTGATAAATTTCACAAGATATTTTGGCGGCGAGCCGGTAACATGTCACAGGATGCGGCATGACGACCCGCTGGTATGTTTAGTGAGCTTTTAGATAGATGCCAACCGTTACGCCGCAACCCACCCTTCCCCCATCCCCCGCGCCGGCCCCGGTAAACCCTGCCGATCATTTGTGGCTCATCGAACGAGCCATTCTTTGGGTGGGGCGGTACCCGAAGGCCGCAGG
>JAJYZF010000211.1 GCA_021800165.1 Planctomycetota bacterium
GGCTATTTTGGCCTTACGGGCAGCGTGGAAAAGTCAGGATGCTCGCTGGGAACGCCTGTGGGCCAACCGCCCGGCTTACATCCTCGCCAACACCAGAAAAAAAGCAGCATAAACTGTCACAGGCCCCGTGGCCACGGCCAATGGCCGGGCCGCTGGCGTGCAGTCGCTTGGCGGCGTAGAATGGATGCCAGTATGCCGGTGTACCAGCTTGTGCTCCATACCTATCGCTCTTGGAACGCCGATAACCCACGGGGTTATGTGCGGCGCGGGATGCGCTTGGTTCTCGCCCCGGATGCGGGTTTGGCGCAGAAACGTGCTGCCTTGGCTGTACACGCGCCCTATACGCTCGACGCCCCCGCACGCAAGCTTTGCCTCCGCGCAGCTCGAAGCGCATGCGGTTACAAAAAATGGCGACTCCACGCGGTGGCCGTGGATACTGTCACCGGGCGCTTCAAAACCAGCCACCAAAGGGCGCAATTCAGGGCTTCAAAACCAGCCACTGATTTTCCACAAGATAACGTCCAATAACCTTTCCTGTCAACTCTGTTTTTGACCCATAAGCTGGCCTTACGGCCGACACTATTCGGCCTCCGGGCGGAGTTCTTCCTGATGCCGAATCTTGGCGTGTCACGTTTGGCTCGCGGTGGCAACGACCATCGTCGGGGGCGGCGTTGTCGCCTGCCCATGAGGGAAGAGAGTTGCAAGCCTCCCCGCCGGCGGCAGAGGCGAGCCGATGCCCCCGCTTCCTTATTTTCCAACTGTCCGTAATCATGGTTTGTCCTCCGTGGTGGGAACCTGGCTGACCGCACCTTGCGGCGACTGTTGGGACGTCGGTTGGCCGTCCGCCGCGCCAGCCGATCGCGTCCGTTCAGCCTGGTGGGCCATGCCGGCCAGCGGGCGGGTCGGCTCGGCAGCCCCTTGCAACCGGTAGCTTCTGCCGGTGATGCTGATGAGGTGGGCATGTTGCAGGAAGCGATCCAGAATAGCCGTGGCGGCGGGGGCATCGCCAATGAGCTTGGCCCAATCTTCCAAGGGGCGATTGCTGGTCATCATGGTGGAACGATGCTCATGCCGCCGCAGGATGATCTCCAATAAAAACTCCCCGCTTCTGCGGGGCAGTTGCTTCATGCCCATATCGTCAATAATCAGCAGATCCGGCTTGAGATAACGGGCCAGAATCTTGTCCTGCTGGATGGGCGGATGTTCTTCCAAAAAGTCCCTGGCCAAGTCAAAGATCGAACGGTACAGCACCATAAAGCCGCTCTTGATGGCCTGCTGTCCGATGGCTTGGGCCAGGAAGCTTTTGCCCACCCCCGGCGGACCAAGGAATAACACATCGGCTTTCCGGCGGATGAACTGGCCTGTGGCCAGATCGTAAATCTGCCGCCGCGGAATGGTGGTGTTGAAGGCGAAGTCGAATTCATCCAGGCTCTTGCTTTCCCGGAATAAAGCGGCGCGGGTTCTACGCTGCACCTGCCGACTCGTGCGTACGGCGATCTCATCGCGCAGCACCAGTTCCAAAAATTCACCATGATCCAGACGGTTGCCCGCCGCTTCCGCCAGACGCACTTCCAAGCTGGATAACAACCCGGAAAGGTGCAATTCGCGGAGGGTATGGGCCAGTGATGGTCGTATCATAAAGACTCCTTTTCAATCAATGATTGCGGGGGTAATTCCTGTTGGGCCAGTTTCCCCTGCACCAATTGCTGGTAGTACTTCACGGGACGGATGATGGGGTGTTCCTGAATAAACTCGAAGTTGATCTGGCGTGGAATGGTCTGGCCCTCCCGCCGCAGGATGATCAACCGTCGCAGGTTGCGCAAACGGTAGGCACCATGCTCCAGCGCCACCTGGCAGGCCGCGTCAACTTCCACGGGAGAGCAGCGATGGGAAAGGCTCATCAACCCCATCAATACCCGCACGCCCGCGACACCCCGATCCCGCAACATCTGCTGGGCCCACGCCTGGGCCTGCGGGCCGATCAGGTGGACCTGTTCCAGCAGCCATTCCTTGCCGCGTTCCACCGAACTGATTTTCTCCGGAGCGATATGCCGAACTTGCGTGGAGAATTTCCCCGGCGGCAACTGGGCATGAACCGCAATGGAATTCATCCGCACATCGAAGATACGCACCATCCGGCCATCCCAGCGGACCCAGACGTTTTGCCCCAGGAATTCCGGCCCCACCGAGTAATAGGCCTCCTTCACCTGCACATGGCCGTCCCGATGGACCTGTCGCAGGGCTTCCTGGAACAGATCGAATCGGCCCTCCGGCAGGGGCTGCAAAGCAGGCTTTTCCACGGCCGCAAAGACCACCGCCACCTGCTGCCGCGTGGTACCGTGAATTCGAGTGTCGGACACCGTTTGCTCCCATTGCCGCAGATGTTCGTTTTGCTGGACCAGAGTGGCGAAGGTGCGGCCCTTCAGAGCGTTGTTTTTGACGTACTTGATCCCGTTTTCAATCTTGCCCTTGTGCCGGGGGGTGTACGGTTTGGTGGGCAAAATCGCCACATGGTAATGTTCCGCAAAGCAGCGCACCTTAGGGCACAGGTCCGGGTCAAACCAGTCCGCCTGGCTTACCGCGGCCCGCAGATTATCAATCACCAGCGTTTGCGGTACGCCCCTGAAGGCGGCAAAGGCGTTCTCTATGCACCGCAGAAAGTCATCGGTGGTCTGCCGCAATACCGCTTCGCTGTAGCCCTTGCGGCTATGGGCGAGCACCAGCCGGAATACCCAGGTACCCCGCCGCCGACCGGCGGCATCCACTCCCGATGGCCATCCAATACTGTCCGGAAAAATGCTAACCGAAAACCAGTAAAGATTTAACCCAATCTTAACTTGCGCTTTTGCGTCGGATATGGTCTACTGTCCGCCATGAGCAAAAGGCTTCCACCCGCTGCA
>JAJYZF010000089.1 GCA_021800165.1 Planctomycetota bacterium
CGCCGGGGCCGTCGCAGATTACCTACGACACGACCACCGGCATCTTTACCCTGCAGATCACCTGCCAGAACGGGGCCGGCGGAGAAATCATCTGGCAGGGGCAGCAAGCGGGCGGATCATTTACCGGCACGTATCAGCGCACCGGCGGGTGCGATACGCACGCCACCCTTGAGATCAGTTAATGAAAAAGAAATGCATTTATTGGAGTGATTGCGGCATGGCGCATGGAGGATGCTGCGGTTTGGGTCGCTACGGCGGGCGGCCGAGCCACGGCACATGTCGCATCTGCCGCGATTACCGTGGGGTGCCGCGCGGCTGGGGAGATTGGGTGCATCTGGCGGCGCTGCCGATCGCCGCGGTGTTGCGGGTGATTTCCCGCGGGCGGCTCTCACCGGGCCGGTGCGGGTGTGAGCAGCGCCGGCAGAAATGGAACGCCCGCCGTTAACCGCAGGGGAACAGACCGGTTTAACCGCAGAGGCGGGCGGCTGAGCCGGCCGTGTCTCACGCGGAGGCGCGGAGAACACGAAGATGATTTAATAAAGCGCACGGATTCACTGGCAGAATCTCTGCGTACCTTCGTTACCTCTGCGGTGAAACAGTTATTAACCGCAGAGACCGCGGAGACGGGGACGGCGGTATCTCACACGAAGGCACGAAGAACACCAAGACGATTTAATTTAGCGCGCCGACTCGCTGCAGAAGCCTCTGCGTACCTTTGTTACCTCTGCGGTGAAAAAGTTATTAACCGCAGAGACCGCGGAGACGGGGACGACGATTTCTCACACGAAGGCACGAAGAACACGAAGACCATTTAATAAAGCGAATGAACTCACCGCAGAAGCCTCTGCGCACCTTCGTTACCTCAGCGATGAAACAGTTATTAACCGCAGGGGACGCAGGGGAACGCTGAGGAAATAACTTAACTATATATTATACGGAGACGGTGCGGTGAAGCGGATGGATTTACTGACGGAACCTCAGCGCCTTTCTTTCTTCGTGTGATTAAAAAGCACTTACATGACGCGCCAGCGTGATTCAATATCTCACGCGGAGGCGCGGAGATCGCGGAGACGGGGACGACGATTTCTCACACGAAGGCACGAAGAACACCAAGACGATTTAATAATGCGCGCGGACTCACTGCAGAAACCTCTGCGCACCTTCGTTATCTCTGCGGTGAAAAAAGCATCTCCCGCCGCCCTACTGCGGCAGGATTTTCATGGCAACGATTTTGGGTGGCAGGGCCGGGGGTGTGCTGTAGGAGCTGTCCACGATCGCCACGAACCGCCGCTGCCCTTCCAGTATGAATTCCGGGATGATCGTAACCGGAGAGGCGGCGGTGCCGACGGAAATGGATGACGTGGGTGCGATAAGCCACTTCGCCAGCCCATTGCCGGGATATGGTGTTTCCTGGCTGGCGTTGTACCAGTCGGTATCGACGTAATTACCTCCATTGGAGAGATAATTCGGATTCAATCGGATGGCCTGGACGAGGCCGTAGACGGCAAACGAATCGCTGTGCACGCAGAAATTATTGGCGCAGTCGGCCCAGAGGATATCGCGCTGGAGAAAACTGCCGGGGACGGTGCCGCCCCCCACTGCTTTGTTAATCGCTTCCAGTTCCGGCAACCAAGCCAGCAGTAGATCCCCCAGCGATCTGATGTTGTAGCCGGGGTAAGCGTTGTAGGCCGGGGTAGTGCCCGTTGCTGTGACGGTTCCGCTGGTGGATGAAAAGATCGGAAAATTGGACTGGGCCCCAAGGCGGTCACGGTAGGCGATGGCGTCGGCGACAAGCTGCGATGTATAGGTGGCGGCATTGGTCGCGTTACCACCGGAGGCGCTGAAGGCGGCGGTGTAGATGGCATCATAGAGGGGCACTTCGCCGGCGGTATTGACGTTGATGAGGCCGGGTGTGCGGGTGAGCAGGTTGGCGTAGGCCACGCCCGTCGGCGTAACCCCGGCATCATCCGCCCGTGCGCCGAGAGATAACATCGAGAGGACGCTGGGCTCCACCGGACCGTTGGTCGGCATATCGGAGGAAGTGAGTGCAGCCCGCGAATCAAATGGGAAATCGAAATAGATACGCGCCAGGAAGCCCTCATCGGCAACGGCTGTGTAACCGGAGATCGCCGGAATATTAAGGGCCCCGTTGGAGCCGATCTGCCAAGAGATGGGAGTAAAGCTGCCGCCGGCAGTCTCCATGCTGCATTCACGGGCGATACAATTTGCATCCGCCCAGTTCAAAATCTGGTAATTATCTGCAGCAGATGGAACAAACCCGGATGCAACCGGGTCTCCGTCCGCAAAGCGATCATACAGCGGCAATCCCGGTGCACCGCCGGAGGCCGAGACCGCTATGCCGGTGCCCGGCGTATTCGAGGCGCCCAGCGTGATGCCGGCCGTGCTCTGCTGTGGGGTGAGCGCGATGGCCGCAGCCGTACCGGAATCGCAACCCCACTCGCCCGCTACGCGGGAGGCGTCCACATAGTAAGTGCCAGTGGGATTTGCCCCACCGGGCGCTCCGATGGTGTACCCCATCGCATCGACGATGGCGTTGCCTGCAGCGGCGGCGCCGTCCGCCGGCGCCCCGGTACACGGTCGCGTGAGAATGATCGTGCCGGTGGTGGGAAAATTGCTGGCAGAGGGGCCGGCGACCGGTGTGCCGGTAACCGGCGGAGTGGTGCCATTGGACGCGACCAGGAAATAGCCGCCGGCGGCATACCCGTTGATACTTTGACTGGTAAGGGGGATGGTCACCACCGCCGTGCCTGCGGAATTCACCACAAGCAGTTGCCAGCCGGTCAGTGAGATGGGCGCGGTGGTGGGATACGGATTTTTGAGCTCGATGGCATACCCCTCAACCGTGGGGGTGTTGCTTCCGGAATATTTTAAGGTTGCCTCCATCTCATTGATGAAGGGTTGTGCGGTATTACCGATGAAGTAGGTGCCGCTAATCGGCAGCGCAGTGGTGCCGGTTGCCGCCCCTACCACCGGAGAGTTAAGCGAGTCGTTTGTGAGGACGGCCGGTTCGCTGGAAGCCCCTGAAACGCCGTAGCGGTATGAGAAATAATTGGCGGCAAATGCGCAAGCGTGGCTGGCGTTGAAACCGCAGGTGCTAAGTGCATCGACAATCTGGGCGGCCAAGGTGTAGGCGTTTGAGGTTGTGATGTCGCTGGAGTTGAGATTCACACGTGAGGGATACAAGCTCGCTGCACCGGTCAAGAGGGATGGCGGGGCGTTGATGGCCTGCGCCGACGCATATTGGCGGCTCCAAGAATAGGTGGTGTAGAAGGATGTGTAGCCGGGGCCAAAGTACGCCGCGCTGGCCGAAGGGGATCCGAAAGTGTCCAGCATTTGCGAGCCAAGGCGATTGACAGCCATCAGGCCAAATTGGCCTCCAGCGCCGCCGTAGGAAAGCCATTGCAATTCGGTGCCGGAACCGTAAAGATTCAGGTACTGGCCGTTGGTATTCGGGATGCCCTGATTTTCATAATATTCCAATTCCTGTTCCCACCCGAGCAGGTCGTAGTTGGTTGGTGCGTAGCTTCCGGCGCGGGTTGGAGGAACCATATTGGATGCCTGCATATTGGCACTGGAGTCGCCGCCCCATGTACCGGTAATTGCATACAGCGGATATCCCGCCATCGCGGCGCCGGTATCGGCGTAGATCCCGTTGTTCGCAGATTGCGACGGTGAAGTGGCGCCATCAATATAACCCGTATTCACATTCATCATGGCGGAGGTATCCATGATGCGGACGGCAAAGCGGTAATGGGTGCCGTTGGGAGAACTGTACGGCAGCAGATTCCACATGGCGTCGCGCGTGCCGAACTGAACAAGAGGATTATTGGCCGTTTCCGCCTCCGTTGGGTTGTAGGAATAGGCGGGCATCACGACTGAGGCGTTGGGAACATATACAATGCCGCCGTTACCCGCCGACTTGTTCGAATTGAGCCCCATGCCGGAATAAGCGATGTCATAGGTCCCGTCGGTGGGATCGTAAAGCTCGGGCGTAAGGATTGAGATAAAGGGTTCATTAGCGCCGGGAGGTCGCGAAAGCCAATTGGAAGAGCCGCTACCATTGGGTGCCGTCGGCATCGTGAAGTGCGTCAGGCTGTCCGGATTGCTCACATGGCCAACGCCGCACACGAGCTCCGTCCCGCTGGGCGGATTACCGCCGTTGTTGATGGTTGAAACAACCGTCACCCCGGCGGGATAAGTCGTATTCGGTTCCCACGGCATCACACCGCAAAGCCAGGGCTGGGAAGCGATTTGCGGCTCGCCGTTGGTGGGCTGGGTGCCCGCGGAATTCGGGTCTTCCATCGGCGTTGCGATGATGCCGTTGTTTACGTACCCCAGATCGGGTCCGGTCCAAACCCGCGCCGGTGTCGCACTGCCCAAGGCCAACGGCGTCCCGTTGGGGCCGAGCGTGGTGTTAAGAATATCGGCCCGGACAACGGAGAGCATCCCCTGCGTGGCATAATTCAAATTGGCCTGATCGTTGGAGGCGTAGGAAACCTGCTTATCGGTACTGGCCGAAAGGATATAAACCGTCCCCATCAGGGCGAGCAGCACCAGCACCGCCACCACCAGCAGCAGAATCATGCCGCGACGGTTTTGAATTTCGTATGGGTGTCTTTTGGTCGTCATAAAAATCCTCCTTACCGCCGATTACTGCGGCAGGTGAACAATCTGGGTCACGGTCAGCGGGCCGTTCAACTGATCGGCCGGGTCGGTCACCAGATACGTGATGCGCAGGGCCGTGGGCCACGCCGCCTTATTGAACGGGGTAAAGACGAAGACATCATTATCACTGTGGCCGTTGTCGCTGGCGATGACAGGGCCGACGGTTCCCGTCGACCCTGGTGCAATGGCGTCCGGGCCAAACCAATAAAGGCTTTGCGGGTTGGTGGAGGTGGAAGTGCTTGTTGAATATTCAGTGGGCGATGTTGAGCCCACATCCACCGCAAAGCTGCAGACGCCCGGCATCAGGATCGGCTGCATGCGAAACGCCCCGGCAATGGGTCCCGCCACGCTGGCATCTCCCGGCGATTGCACGGTTGAATAGCGGAAGCAGAAATTGTCCGCCACGTTCCCCAATGAATTGGACGTCGCCTGCGAAGTGGCGTACGCGATCGCCTGTGCCGCACTGTATTCCATCGCATCAAGGCGGCTGGAAGTGGCGTAGACCGTCGTTGAGCCCGAGCCGTAACTTGCACTCCCCGTCGCGCTGGGGCCGGGAACGTTGTTCTGAAAGGTGTTGATGAGGTCGCCGGGATAGGCGAAATTCCCGCCGTTGGGCACCAGCAACATCACGACGCGGCCGAGGGTAAGTGAGCCGGCATTAAGGCCGGTAGGTGGCGTGCCGGGCTGGACGTAGGTGTTACCACTGCCGCCGCTTGAACTTCCTTCGGGGAAATAAGCCGGCCAGCCCAATTCAGTCGGTGTCGTGGCGGCATTGTTCGCGTCAAGCGGCGCGTTACTGCCATACGACACCGCCATCTGCCCCAGCCAGATCATGGCACTGTTGGACGACAACTGAGTGTTAATTCCGCCGCTGGTATTCCCGGCGCGGCTGTGAAAATTGCCGTTGGCGATGAAGGATATCTGATCCGCCCGCCAGGGGGGGATGCTGTTTCCGCTACCGATCGGCTGCCAATCGATATTTTTCAGGGCGAGCGCCTGCGGATTGTTATTTGTATTGGAGATGTTCGGTGCACTGCAGACGTAAAGGGTGCCGTTGTAATTCACCTCGTCGCCCGGATTGTAATGAATGGAGTTTCCATCCCACGACGGTGCATATTCCCGCTGGCGGATCACCAGAAAGCCGTTGGTATCCATCTCATGAAAATCGGTTGAGATTTGATGTTCAATCACCCGCACCTGGGCCATGGTGCTCAGCGTGGCCTGGCCGAAGCGGACGCTGTGGCCGGCAAGATGAAACACCTCACCGATGGCCCCCATCATGATCACGAGGATCACCAGCGCGACGAGCATTTCGATCAGCGTAAACGCCCGCCGCGTCCCGCCCTCCCGGCCGGTAAGAAAATCAAGATGTGGTTGACCGTAGCGCATCAGAATGTCACCGTTGTTGCATAGATGTAAACCAGCGGGCTTTTCTGCTGACCGATTGCCGGCGGGGCAAAAAGGATCTCGTCGCTTTGGTTGTTGCCGCCGACCTGCTCCGAAAGCCCCACATAGGGAGCTCCACCACCGGGTGGATTGATGATCTCTTTTCGCACCACGGCGCCGGTGGCCAGATCAAGCCCGATGGCGCCGACCGGCATGGAGGTAGCGCTGCCCGCACCCGAATAGGGGATTTCATACAGTGACGGGGCCAGTGTCGTCGAATTGGAATTGTGGATCATCAACTGCGGATGGTACGTATTGTTCACATTGCCCTTCGAAAAGACGAAGATGTAAACCTGATAGGTCGTGTTGGACGTGCTGGCGGCGTTTGGGGTATCGGCCACGCCTTGATTCGTGGTGGGCGCAACCGGAACCACCACCGCCTGCCACCAATAGCGGGCGTTGAGGTCGTTGGTGGTGTAGGCATAGGTGGGCTGCACGATTCCAACGCTTGGCGTGGGATTTTGCGTGCCGTAACGGTACGGCTGTGGTACCGTGGCTGAGAGGCCTGGGATAATTGTGGCGACCACACCCGTCAATCCGCCCGCCTTCAACTGCGCCACCGCACTGCGGCTGATCACCAGACCGATGGTGCTCTGCACGTCCTGATTGGTCCATTTAATGGCAATGGGAAATACCGCCGCGATCATCAGCAGGCCGATACCGAGGATGAAAATCGCAAAGAGAATTTCAATAAGCGAAAATCCGCGGCGAAGTAAGTTTGGGGGATTGAATCTGGTCATGGTGTGCCCCCGATCAACGAGCCGGTGTAACTATTAACTATATACAGGGGGACAGCGGTGGCGTAATGCGGTGTACCGGTCGGATTCGGCACCAGATACGAACCGAGCGCCCCCTGCGAGGCGGTCTGCGCCGCGCTCAATTGGGCCGCATCATAGACTGAAAGCCCGATGCAGCTTGGCCCCGGACCGTAGTAAATGGCGCCGGCCGGTGGAGTAACCTGCGGATTGTCCTGGGGAACATTTTCCACAGCGAAGTTGGGGCAAATCACCGAACGGCCGTTGGGCATGAACACCACCACCCGGAGCGGGTCGGCGCTACTTGGCGCGTTGGTTGTGGTCGGTGTGCCGGTGGGAATCAATTGGCCCAGCGCCTGCGGGTCTGGAAACAGATAGCCGGTCGACTGGCTGGTGCTGTCATTAATCTGGCCGGTATAACTGCCGGTTGAAGCGCTTCCCGGCGCCCCGGTATACATCTGCTGGCTGGGGTTGCTGTTCATGGCAAACGGGCCGACATAACCGGCCACATAAATCCCTTTGGGAAAAGCCTGCGTCTGGACGGCGTTATCGGTAATGAACATATAGGGCACCGATGGCATGTCCAGTGTCGGGTCGCCCTGGCCGGGGGCGGCAGTGGCATAAAAGACGGACGATTGCGATGTGGCGCCCGGGTCTTCATAAAAAATTGCGGCGGCCGGGGCATGCGTGGTAATCGCCAAGCCGCGGGCTTCTGCCAATGCAGCCTGTATCTGGACAACGGCCTGCGAGGTGGCGGTATCCTTCATCAGATAAACAATCGAGGGGATGGAGATCAGGGCGGCGATAGCGAGGATGGCAATCACGACCAGCAATTCCACGAGTGTAAAGCCGTTCTGGCCTGGCGCCCATTGGGGGCGGGTGATGGTTTGAGAAGGTGGCGAGCTGTGGGATCGCATGGTAACTGACCTCATTTTCCTTCCACGCCGGGCGGGCACCATTACTGTCTGCCGCTCATGACGATATTAGAACCGTTGAAATAAGTCCCGTCCGCGCCGGCACTGACCAATAAAAATGTATTGCTGCCGAGGATCGTCTGCCCGGCCACCGTCGCGTTGCCGTTGGTAGCGCCCAAGAGTGCCAAAAATGCCGGTCCGTCCACCTGGCCGGACGATGAGCCGCCTGCGGGAGCGGTCGGCGAGAAGGCCCCGGCGCCGGGTGCGGCGCTATCGTCGGCGGTGTTAAAAATATCATCGGCGGTGGTTGCACTGTTGTAATTGATGACCGTGGTGCCCACCGGTGCCGGTGACATATCCGGGGTGAAGTAGAGAATGGGCAGAGACTGTCCGGCCGTTGACGTACCCGAGGCGGGGAATGAATCGGCAAAATAGTAGAGGCCTGCCTGAGCCGCATCCGGCGTGATGGAGCTTGCGGTAAGGGAAACATACGGCCCGTACACCTTCGGCGACCCGGCCATCGAAAAACCTTTATAGGCCTGTATTCCCACGGGGGTGGATGAGTAAGCCGCGCCGGCACCATCGCCTCCCGTGCTACCCGGTTCAAAACCGAGCAGTGCCTCGGCCAGATAGTCGTAAGCGGCATCTACCGGGATGGGGAGGCCGCTGCTGGGGTAAATCGGGCTGGTCCGCACCGCTGACGACGGGGGATACATATTAAAATCGGTGTGATATTGCTCCAGCGCGATGCTGATGGTGGACATGGTGCTTTGCGTGGAGGATTCATACGCATTTCTCTGCGCCAGCAGCACCGCCGGCAGCAGGATCGCAATCAGCAGGGCGATAATGGCGATCACGACAAGAAGCTCGATGAGCGTAAAACCGCGGCGGATTCGAGAAATCAAAATGGACACTGCGCCGTTCATCACTGTCCCCCCGCCACCACAATGTCATCCGACGAGCCACCTACGGCCGTGCTGATATTGGTGCCATAGAGGCGGTCCGGCCCGGCACTGATCAGCACATAATCCCCCTGCACCGGGTTGCCGGTGTAATTGAAATACGATGCACCGCCGCTGCCGGTCGATGCGGTGGTCGGCATGAGGGTTGAATTAACCACATCGGCCGCCATGGCCCAGTAGGCGCCGCTTGTTGCGGTGGGGGTGGTATCGGTTGCATTCCAACTGACGCCTCCCGTCACGGTGGCCCCAGGATTAAAAGACGCATACTGCTGCGAGGCGCTGGTCAGATTGCTGCATTCGATGTTGTACTGCGGGTTGGTGCCCGGTTCGATATAGGGCAGGTTGCAGTTCATATAATACGCGACGTTGGTGCTGGTCTTGGCGTTGGAGCCCACCGGTTGGCCGTTTGCCCCCGGCTCGCCGGGATTGCGGCGATAATACAGAATTGGCAGGCCGTTGGAAAATTTGTCAAACAGCGTCGGCAGGGACGTGGCCGTCTGCCCTGCCGGTGTTACCGGTTCGGTCAGCAGCGTTCCCTGCGGGGGGGCGAAGAATGACGCTTTTTGCGCCCCGCCATTGGCATAGTCGATGGGACCGGAACCGAGCGTGAGGCTGACGTAGACCGGGGTGACGCCGGTGGTTGAGCCGGTGATCGCGTCCGTCGGCGTGGTGGAGGTATTGGGTTGAGCGGTATACATAGTCCCCATCAGACCGATGAGCATATTCTGCGTGCCGGTGAGGGGTTTACCAGTGCCGGAATCGATCACCACCTGATTGGAGATATCCGCTTCGGAGAATGGCCCGGGATAGCCATTGAAAGTTTCATAGTAACTGTCGATGGCGGCCGAAAGAGATGTCATCTCCTCACGGGTGGCGGCGGCGTACCCCTGAGCCTCAAAGGCCGAAAGGGCCGGCAGCAGGATGGCGATCAGGATGGCGATAATGGAAATGACCACCAGCAGTTCAATCAGCGTGAAGCCGCCGCGACGAATCTGCCGCCGGTTCGATTCTTTTAAGCGAATCAAGTTGTGATCTCCGGGTGCCATAAAATATCCTCAATTCCGGGCCCACATTGCCGGGCAACATTCGCCCGCCGCATTAACCGCCATTGCTCATCGTCGAAAGCAGCTTGATGTAGGGATAGAAGACTGCGATGACGATAAAGCCGACGATGGTACCGAGCACGACAATCATGATCGGTTCGAGAATGCTGACCATCGACGCCACCATCACGTCCACTTCCTCATCATAATTGTCGGCGATCTTCATGAGCATTTTGTCCATATCGCCGGTTTCTTCACCTACGTCGATCATGTTGACCACGATGGAATCGCAGACGCGGGCGTTGCGCAGGGGCGTAGCGAACCCTTCACCCTCGCGGATGGCGTCGTGCACTTTTTGCAGGGCTTTTTCATACACCATGTTGCCGCAGGTGTCGCGCGTGATGTTGATCGCCTCCAGAATCGGCACACCGGCTGAGAGGAGGGTGCCGAGGGTTCGGGTAAAGCGGGCGATGGTGCTTTTCTTGATGATTTGCCCCATGACGGGGATTTTGAGTTTGACCACATCGAGCACAAACCGGCCGGGCTTGGTTTTGCCGACAAGTTTGATGAAGAAATAAACACCGAAGGGGGTGCCAAGCACCCACGCCCAGCCATAGTCGTGAGCCATCCACCAGGAAATGTTGATGAGAATCTGAGTAATTTCGGGCAGGCCGGTTTTGAACTGGGCGAAGAGTTTTTTGAATTTTGGAATCACGATGATCATGATGCCGGTGACCATCAAGCAGGCGAAGCTGATGACCACGGCGGGATAGATCATGGCTCCCTTAAGCCGCCGTTTGAGCTTTTGCGATTTTTCCATGAATTCGGCAAGGCGCTGGAGGATCACATCGAGCACGCCGCCGGTTTCGCCCGCTTGCACCATGTTGACATAAAGTTTATCAAACACGCGGGGATGGCGGGAAAACGATTCGGAAAGCGTGGTACCCCCTTCGACATCATTGGCCACATCATCCAGAGCGTCGCGCATCAGACCGGGCTTCTGCTGTTGATGAAGAATTTTGATGGACCGGAGGATGGGGAGACCGGCATCCTGCAGCGTGGAAAGCTGACGGGTAAACTGCACGAGAATTTTCTGCGAAACCTTGCCAACGCTGAAGGAAAGTTCGTTAAGTCCCTTCTTTTTCTTTTTCCTGCGGGCCGCAGCAGGCGTTGCGGGGGCGGCAGTCGCCGTCGGATCACCGGGAGAGCTTTTGGAGGTTTTTTTAGCAGCCTTTTCACGTATTTTGGTAACAAAATACCCCTGCGAGCGAACTTTACTGATCGCCTCATCGGAGGTACCGGCGTCGATTTCCGCCTTTACCTGCTGACCTGATCCGTTAAGTGCTTCATACTGAAACGTGGGCATGTTGTAATTCTCCGCCGCTGCGATTGCAGGCTGCCAAAGATGCCACCAGCTTTACGCGCCGGGCACCTTAATGCTCCGGAATGCTCCGGGAATGCTCCGGAATGCTTCGGGGCGATCCCGAATGCTTCGGAACGCTCCGGGAACTGGCTCCGGAGGCCGACTAGGGGAGACAACCCAAAGAGCCACCCCGATAGCACGGGCAATACCCGCACCTGTCCATGGATTAGATACAGGTGGACATGGAAAAGGGGAAATGGGTGTCGCCGACCGGCTCGCGTCCGCCAAGGCCGATAAATTCGGCTGTCGGCATGAAACCGCGTCTCATACCAAGGCGAGAGGAACACGAGGCGGTACGGTGGCACGCGTCATTTGTGTGCCGGGGCCAGCCTTTCGATCGTTCGGTGCGACGGAGCAATCTCCGAATTCTCGATGCGGCTGATGTGGCTCTGCGCTAACCCCGCCCTGGCTGAGATCTGCGCCTGCGTCATGCCTATCCCTTCGCGTAGAACACGCACCCGCTCTGCGACGCGCCCTTTCCATTTTGCAAGCCTGCCGGAGGGGATCGGCGGCGGGCTGGTCAAGGGCATGGGCATGGGCAGCTGGTACGCCCTGCTCCAATATCTCCAACATTCCGCGACGCCGAAATATCAACATCGCAACGGGCCCAGGGAACGGCACATTTGCCTTGACGGGGTCGTCCCGCGAGGGGAAAATCCGTATTTCGGGCAGATGCTAATGAATCAGGACAGGCTGACTCGGGAGCAGCAGGCTGCGGTTTCGCATCGTGGGTCGGTAGCGTACGTCATTGCGGGTGCCGGGACCGGGAAAACCAAGACACTTTGCGAGCGGATTGCTTGGCTCGTAGGGAGACAGAGGCGGCGCCCCGAACGAATCGCCGTGACGACATTCACGAAGAAGGCCACGGCGGAGCTGTTCCATCGGGCAAGGCAGCGGATAGGCGACCGCGCGGCGGGGCTACGAATCTCAACAATTGATTCTTTGATTTCCGATTGGGCGAGCGAAGCGGCCCAGAAAGGGTGGCTACCTCGAGATCAGATGATCGGGGGTGAGGAACAGCGCGTCTTGCTCCGGGAGTGCGCGTTGGAAACTTGGTGCTCCGGGCAGAAGGGCCAGTGGTATTTAGCTCAGCGATTCAAGGAGGCCAAGGGCATCCAGCCGCTGTTGGAGTCCGCCCTTCGCACGGAAATGGCGGCGACCCCCGAAGAACGGCACGCTTTGGAGCGGCGACTAAAGGAGTCATTGTTCTACGCGCTGGATAATAGGTCGTACGGCACCGCGAATCTGTTTTTTTATTTTGGCTTTAATAGTTGGGACAAAATAATAGAGTGCCTTAAGGCCTGCGTGGAAAGATACCGGCAGAAAACCAAGGAATTAGGTTTCATCGACTACGACGAACTGCGTCGGTCATTGGCGAACCTGTTACGGGAATCACCGGTGGCTCGGCGAGAGTTCACCTCCCGGTTCGACGCGGTTCTGGTGGACGAGTTCCAAGACACAAGCCAATCACAACTTGCGATTTTGCGGGCCTTAGCGGGGAAAAGTCTTTGGGCTGTCGGAGATCCGTGCCAGCAAATTTATGAATGGCGGGGCGCAAGTCCCGAAATCGAGGTTGCCACGCGTGAGACAGGGGCCAAACGGTACTTTCTGACGAGGAATTTTCGCTCTACGCAGCCAATACTGGATACGGCGTACCGTTTTCTATCGCGGCGGTTGCCGACCCTTAAGCAGACTGGGGCGCTCAAGCACTTGCAGGCTGCTAGGGCGGAGAGGAGCAAACCCAATCTTGTTTACCGAGGGACCACAGACCAAGCGCTGCAGTTCATCTCGACCCTGCTTCGCACTGAGCCCCAGATCCGTTCATCGAGCGTTGCCATTCTTTGCAGGAGCCTTACGCCCAAAGCGACGAGCTCCCTCGAGCAAAAAGCGCAGAAATTTGGCTTGAAGCTTCAGTTTCACGCCACCAGTGCCCAAAGAACCATGGAGCAAACAATTCTTGACGGATTCGCTGCCGGCCCTCCGTCGTGGAGGCCCCCCGAAGTACTGAACCGCGTATATCGACATCCCCGAGTTGGGGCGTTGATTCGCCGGGCGCTCCGCAAGGATGACTTTGCCGCAATGCGAGGCCTGCGTCCCCTCGCCATGGCGGCCGATGCAGTGGACCGCGTGAGTTCGTTGAGCTTCGATGATGCCTGGCCGGCGTTGGAGAAGACGCAGGACCGTGACGTGGCAACCACCGCAGCGGTCGCAAGCGATAAAGACGCCGTTCAAGTGATGACCATTCACGCAGCGAAAGGTTTGGAGTTTCCGATTGTGTTGGTCATGAAGCTGGGGAAATCTTTTCCTAAGGAAAACAGTGCAGAAGATGCGCGGTTGGCCTACGTGGCCATGACGCGGGCCCAGGAGCTTCTCGTGCTTGTTCACGCGCAAAATGGACTGTCCGCAGCCGACAAGGCGCTGGCCGTACCCTTGCCACCGGCGCAGCGTACACGGGCGGGTCGGCCGGAGGTGCACGTCAGGCGCGTACAGGCGGTTTCCTCAGCCCCGCTGGTGGTGGCCGCGACCCACTTGGATCTGTACACCCAATGTCCCTTAAGATTTGCGGCCTACCACGAGGGGCGATTTCTTCCTCTCTGGTCGAAGAATCAAAGCATGGGATCACGGATGCACAAAGCCCTTGACATGTTTCTTTCCGCATGGCCGTGGCCCGATGGGACGAATTTCCAACAATTTTTTCAGGATGGGCTCCGGCTCGGGGATTCTCCCCTGCGAAGCATTCCGCGACCTCTCGTGATGAAAATAGAAAAAGGGTTCGAGAAGATTGCAGTGGACCTGATGCGGACATGCAGGAAAGTAGTCCGGGTGGAGAG
>JAJYZF010000212.1 GCA_021800165.1 Planctomycetota bacterium
CACGTGGCTGGAAACGGTTCCGGCCACGGCAAAATTTATTTCACACTTGCCGGCATACCAACTAAAACGCCTGAAGGGTCATCTCGCGGAACATTACCGCAGTATGCTGGCGGCACAGATCAACAAGGATCGGGCCGCAGCGCTGGTTGAATTGGGACAGATGCATCACCGCCTGGGCGTGTCGATTTCGTGGATCTGCGGCGCGTATGCGGCGTTTGCCTAGGAATTAAATCGAACGTTACTGAAAATACCCCCGGAGGATCGAGAACTTCTCCGCAGCGCGATTTACAAGCGGATACACCTTGACGAGGGCTGGCAATTGGCGGGGTACCGCCGGGCACACCTGTCGGGAATCCAATTGCGCGAGGGATTTTATGACGCCCTGCGAATTACCAATCAGGTACTAAGCAGCTCCACATCCGTATCCACATTGCTCCATGCGGCGGTTCATACGCTGGAAAAGCGGCTCCAATTGCCCCTGGTGTGGGTGGGAACAGTTGATTCGCACACACACTGGCTGCGTATCCGCGCGGCGGCGGGCCCGGTGGCGGCTTATGCTCGAAAGTTGCGCATATACAGTTTGCCCACGCGGGCGGAGGGACACGGACCTGGCGGCGTTGCCCTGGCGACAGGCCAGGTAGTGGTCTGTGATTGGAGCAATCCGGATCCTTCTTTCAGTCCCTGGGTTGCGCGCATTCGGCACTTTGGTATTACCGGTTCGATCTCCGCGCCGTTCCAAACCCACGACGGACTTCGCGGCTTATTAAGTATTTATCGCACTCAAGCCGCTCCCTTTCCGTTTGGAGCCGAAGAATTGCTCCCCCGCTTGGCTGCGGATATTGGCGCAGCGCTCACGCGGATTCAAACCGATCGCGCTTTAAAACGGTTACAGCGGTGCCAACAGGCCCTGGAGAAGGTCAATCAAATGTTGCTTAGCGCGCCGGCTCCGGAAGAGATATACAAACTGCTTTCGGAAATCATTATGCAATCCACGGACGCGGTTTTGGCGTATGTGAGCGTCATTGACGCGCAACATACGTTGGCGCGTATTGTTAGCAGCGGTTCAGATAAGAGCTGCCATTTGCCGGCAACGGTCAGTATTGATCCAACAAAACCCGAGGGATGGGGTGTTACCGGACAGGTCTACAGACTCAACGCGTGTGTCACCATCGCCGATGCCCGACATGATCCGCATCTGACGCCTTGGATAGATAATGTCAGAAAATATCGGCAAGGCGGATTTGGGGGTTTTCCAATTCCGGGCCTGGACGGCCGACCGGAAGCTGTACTGGTGGTCATAGCGCGGCAGGGCAGTTTTTTTACACCGGATATAAAGAAACTCCTGACGCAATTGGCAAATAACGCCGGCGTGGCGCTGCGGTCCCACCGCCAGCGAAACCGTTTGGAACACTTGTCGATCCATGATCCGCTTACCGGGCTGCCCAACCGGGCCTACTTTGAACAAACAACCAACGCCGCGCTGGGACGGGTGGACCGGACCGGGAATTTTCTGGCAATCGGCATGATGGACTTGGATAATTTCAAGGAAGTTAATGATACCCTCGGCCATGCGGCCGGCGACGACCTGTTGAAAACCGTGGCGGCGCGAATCGTCGCGACCCTGAGATCGGGAGATGCCGCGGCCCGGCTCGGCGGCGACGAGTTCAGTCTTCTCTTAAATCTTAAAGCGCCGGACAACCTTACGGAAGCGGCTAACCGGTTGCTTGAGGCCGTGCAGCAACCCATAGACTGGAATGGAGAGAATATCTCGGTCGCAGCGCGGTTGGGGTTCACCGTTTACCCATTGGACAAGGCCGACCGCGCCAGCTTATTGCGCCATGCGGACGCGGCACTGTATAACGCCAAGGAAGGGCCGCGTTCAATAGAAATTTTTGAATCCGCGCTGGCGGAACGAATTGAAAACCGCTTTCGCATTCGTCAGAACTTTCCAGCCGCATTGGCGGCGGGGCGCATTGAATTTTTTCTTGAGCCGCAGGCCGACATGCGCACCGGCAAGTTGGAGGGGGTAGAACTCCTGGCCCGCTGGCGCGAAGGTGACACCTGGATATCACCTGGAGAATTCATTTCTGTTGTCGAAGGAGATCCGGACTTAATGCGGGCGCTGGATCGGTCGGCGATTTCCGCGGCTTTGATGTTACGGCAAAAATTCTTGAACGCCGACATGGACATTAAGCTTAGTGTCAATGTGGGAGCTATGCATCTGCTGCGACCCGATTTTCTCGAAGATCTGGATACATTGATCGGCGATTTGAAAGATCGATCGTTCCTGCGGCTGGAGGTGACCGAAAGCCTGGCATTGCGGAATCTTCCGTTGGCCGCGCGGCATCTTGCGGGCATAAAATCACGCGGGATGTCCACCAGTCTGGACGATTTTGGCACCGGTTATACCTCGCTGCTTTATGCCGCTTCCCTTCCCGTGCAGGAATTAAAGCTGGGCCAGGAATTTATTCGCGGGTTGCTCCATGATCCGTCGCATCTCGCGGTGGCCATCTCGATGATGCAGTTCGCCACGCTATGCCAGGTGTCGCCGATTGCCGAGGGGGTGGAAACCAGGCAGGAACTGGCCACATGGCTGCGTTTGGGGGGCCAGCGAATTCAAGGGCACTTACTGGGCAAACCTATGCCGCAGAACGACTTCATACATTGGGCTTCCAGTCTGAAGCTGACCGCCGCAATCTGGCCACCGGTTTATCCCGCGGAAGATTTGCCTCTGCTGGCATTTCAGGTAGCCCGCACCCAACAACTCCGGCTTATGCGGAAAAATGATGGTGAAGATTTAGGCCGCTGGACGGTACTACCTATGGCGGAGTGTTTGCTGACCAAATGGTTTGACCTCCGGCGCGGGCGTTATGGAGAACTCGC
>JAJYZF010000213.1 GCA_021800165.1 Planctomycetota bacterium
TAGCCGGAGATCTTGGTCTGGCTGATAGGGCGAGGCTATGGCCAACGACGATCAGTCGTCTCCACCGAGGCGGAACACCCCGCGGGAAATCGAAATCAAGCTGCGCGTTCCGGACCATGCCGCTACACGGAAAGTCCTGCTGGCGCGCGGGGCGGGCTTTATCGAACGCGTGCTGGAAACCAATCAATTTTTCGACCGGCCCGGCGGCGATTTGCGCGCCGCCGGTTGCGGCCTGCGCTTACGCCTGCTGCAGCGCGAGGGTCAATCCGCCTGCGCGGCTCTGCTAACCTGGAAGGGGCCGTCCCGCCCCAGCGTGATGCACAATCGGCCTTCGCTGGACCTGACCGCGGCGCCCGCGGAACTGGCGGAGAGCTTTGTAAAAGCTTTGGGCTTCGTGCCGACGGTGGCGTTCGAGAAGCGACGGGAATCCTGGGCCATCCAACCGTCAGGAGAATTGGGCGGCAGTCAGGCCGCTCAACTCCATGCCTGCCGTGTGGAACTCGATGAGTTGCCCGAGTTGGGCTGCTTCGTGGAAATCGAGGGCCCAGATGAAAGGGCGGTTCTAAGCGTGCGCCGGCGCTTAGGTCTGGAAGGCGTCGCCAACGAACCGACTACCTATCTGGCCATGGTCAGTGAATATCTGCGGGCACACGGCGTGCCGGATACCGCGCTGCGCTTCCCCCGCTAAGCTCGCAACGCGGAATGCATCCATGCTGGCGCGAGGCTTCCATCTCGGCGACATGGGTCGGGTTGCGACGCACGATGTATCGCGGGCCGTCGGCGGGGATCACTTTCGCGAGTTCCTGCATAGTGACCACAATATCAACCAAATAAATCTAAAAACAATAGCTATATGGAATATTGTAAATGATATTAATGGCGACAAGCAAATGAGTAAAAATGAACGTAGTTAAGAAGCGAGATGCGCCACAATGGCGTTGGAACATCCGTTGGAATATCCTTTAAATAAAGATAATTTGAGCGCCTTCACTTTTATCCATGAACTCCATAGCGGTCAGCACGCCGGTGACCTGAGGCACCAGGTCGGCGGGAGTCAACTTAAGCATGTCCATGGCCATTTTGCAGGCGTACATTTCGCAGCTGCCCGCTTCGAGCATCTCCAGGAATTCCGGGATCGTCGGGATATCCAGCTTCGCCATCCCGCGCTTCATCTGGCGGGTTACGAAGGCCGCCACGCCAGGGATCGCACCAAGCCAGGTGGGGATGGGAAGGGAAGGATTGCCAACGGTCGCCACGCGCAGGCGGTCGACTTTTTTCTTTGTGATTAAATCCAAGCCCCAGAAAGTGAAGAAGATCATGGCCCCGATGCCGTTCATGCGGGCGGCATTGGCCAAGACCAGGCCGGGATAGGCCATATCCAGCGTACCTTTCGAGCAGATAAGGCAAATCCGCCGCGGCGGAGGTCGGCTGGGAACGGAGGCGGGCTGGGAATGGTTTGGGGTCGCGGTGGTCGCGGTCATGGGAAGCTCCTGTTTAATTCATTTCCGGTCTTGGATCTTGGTCCTGAAAATGGCCGAAGCACGGGCATCCCGCCGCAGCGCGTCGCCCCGCGGCAACGGGTAAACTGTGGCATCTTGGTCGCCGATGGCGACCGGGGCGACTGCGCTACAACCCATTTCCTTATCCGTCACCGCCCCGCCCCCCGCGTTAGTTGTCCGCGGCGATCTTGGGGCTATGAATATTTTCAAGCTCGGCAGATCGAAGACTCGCCTCGGGAGAGTGTCCGGCGAACCTGAGCGCTGGACTAAACTTCCGTAATCGTAATGGCCTCCGGGGCGCAGACCGACTTGCAGCTTTCGCAATTGGTGCAATCGGCGGTATCCCCGACCTGCACGCGGGGGCGACCGCCGGCCAGCTGACCATCGAGTTTGTAGATTTCGGCTGGGCATATTTTCACGCACTCAGCGCAACCGGTGCATTTATTTTCATCGATCTCAATGATATACATAAAACACTCCTTGTTTCTTCAGAGTACAATAGCCTTGGCCAGCAAATCCATCACCCCCACCACCTGGGCGTCGATGCGATAATGCTCGAAGGCCACGGGGAACTGCGCCTTGCAAATGGCGCAGGGAACGGCCAGATGGGTGGCGCCGCTGGCGCAGAAAGCTTCGATGCGCGGCTTAACGCCCGCGAAGCGCGTTTCCATGATTTCATCGGTCAGCAGGCCGGCCCCGGCGCCGCAGCAGAAAGTTTTTTCCCGGATGGTATCGGCGGGCATTTCGCGGAAGCCGTGGGCGATGAGGCGCAGGATTTCGCGCGGCTCCTCAATGATGCCGCCGGCCCGGGCCAGATTGCAGGGATCGTGATAGGTGACCGCCAAACCGTCATTGGCGGATTTATCCAGCTTCAAGCGCCCCTGGCGGATCACCCGCACGGCGTATTCGAGAATATGTTCCGGGCACGGTTTTTCCAGAAAATCCAGGGGGCCATTAAGCGTGTCGGTGAAGGCCTGGGCGGCCCGCCAGGCGTGTCCGCACTCGCCCATCACCAGGCGCCTGACCCCCAGTTGCCGCGCTGCATCCACGATGCGGCGGTTGACTTTTTTCAGATGTTCATAGTTCAGGAACATGCCAAAGTTGCCGGCCTCACTGGCGTAGGAACTGGTGGTCCAACTGACGCCCAGGGCATGGAAAAACTTTCCGTACGCCATCATGGTGTCGGTGTTGGTGAACAGATCCGCCGACGGCGGCACCAACAGGACCTCGGCGCCGGCCTGATTTACAGGCAGTTTGATGTCGGCGCCGGTTTGCTCCTTGAGTTCCTCTTCCAGAAACCGGCAGGTATCACGCCAGGCGGCTTCGGGAATGCCGATATTGTTACCAATGGTATGGGCCTTATCGACCACTTCGCTGACGTAC
>JAJYZF010000214.1 GCA_021800165.1 Planctomycetota bacterium
GATACTTTGAGAGGGTCGCAGCTTTCGCGGCTGGTACGGTCGCGATCGAGGCAGAGGACGCCGTGGCAATTGCGCGTGGCAGCGGCCTGCCGGTCGCTACCCACATTCCGGTCATCTTGCGTTCATACCGAATTTTGGCCCACAGCGGTGGCCGCCCTCTGCTCGGATTTTCGCTCTACCGCTTCCGCCGTGGCGAGGCGCGATTCATCCCAGCGGCAATCCACCGGCTGCCCGCGGGGTTCGCAACTTGGGCGCTCCTCAACCTGCCAACCATCCCAAATGGGTCGGTCGGCTACCTCGCAAAATATCCGGTCGTTTGTGCACAGTGCCACTTCGCTGGCGAGCTACAGTCCTTCCATTCGGGATTGACGCGCCCACGCGCCCGGTATTTCCGGCTGGTGCACCCGGGGACCGGCTACGAGCGGATCACGGACGTGCGGCGCATCACCGCCTCCGCGGCTTTCGGCGCACTGCAATATTATTGGGACACACCGCTGAAGGTGGTGCTCGCACGGCGCAGGCGTGGCGGGTGAAGGGCGATGGGGCCATGAGTAGGCGTTGGATTTCTACGGCTACGGCGGCCTGCCGCCTTGTGCTCGGGCTGGTTTTTATTGCGGCGGCCCACAGCCCGGCAGCTATCGAGCACGGCTTGGCCGTCGGTTTGGTACGGGACATGGCCCTCATAGTGCTTGCCGCAGCGGCGTGGATGCGTGCCCGGCGGCCGAGCCAGCCGCCCGCAAGCGAACCAGCGGCGCGCGGCAGTGGGGAGGCTGAACCGCAGGCGTGACAGTAGCCAGCGCGGTACAATCGTAAGCTGTTGCCGCAACATTCACGGAGGCATCCGATGCAGTTGGAAAATATGAAGCGGAATATTAATTTGGGAGCCGGTGGCGAACGTCGCGGCGGCTCGACGGCTGGCCGAAGTCGTCTGGCCGGTGCGGTCGACAGAACCGTGAGCAGCGCCGCGGGCCGCTGGTGGTATTTATTCGCCCGGAGAGTTCTTCCCGTCGGCGGCGTGGGTTAATGTTGCGCTAAGAATTGGCGTGGTGGAAAGTTTTTTCGATTTTTCGCTTGCGTGTTCATTTGCGTCGTTGATATACTCCCATAATAGTGACGGTTCCGCATGTTCTGGGTGCCGCCATAGGGTGTGTTTAATAGTTCGGACTCTCTGCCGCGTTGGCTTGGCCATTGCCATTGATGCCATGAGCGGTTGATGCCAAGCGGCAACGGAGCCCGCAATGTTGTGAGGCAGGTGCTGAGCGTCTCCACATGCGGGTCGTGAAAGGAAAAGTTTACGCCGGATGGTAATAGAGCCTCGTCGATGAGATTTCCGACCATGAGTTTCTCCAGATCAGTGCTCACCCTCTCGCTTACGCTTGCTGGCCGGATCTGGCCGGTCGGCGTGGCCGGACGGTCTTTGGCCGAGCCCGCTCGCAAAGGCGTCGGCCCCCCCCGTTTTCTCGCTCTCGTCGACAGCACCGCCTCATTGGCTCTCCGCCGTGGGGGACGAGGTGCCTCACCATTGGGTGTCATAGTTATTAATCTGCGTGTGGGCTGGCGATGGTGCGGGAGAAACAACCGGAACTACGTGTGCACGACGTATTCACTGGGTGGTGCCTGTGCAGACTTGGCCGAGGGGAGTTGCAGCAACTTGGGTGGACGCCCACCTCGCCACCACCGACCGTCTTTACGGAGGCATTCGCTTTATGACGCGCAACATTATCGCTGTAATACTCCTGCTGGGCCTGCTCAGCCAGGCGCCCGCGTCGGCCCGCGCGGCGGGACCGGCCCCGGTGCGCTGGCCGTACGTTGGCATCGTCTATCGCGAACCCAGCTACAGGATACTCGGCTTGGGCGGGAGCTCCGGTGGGTGGTTGGCGTGGTTCGTGCACACGGGCCCATCCCCCTATGGCGATAACTTTGTCGGTGGGTTCAGTTCGCGCCGCACCATCGCGCTGGCCAAGGGCGCCGGGGGTACATTCCTGTTGGCGGTGCCGAGCAAGCTTGGAACCAAGATCGACAGATATAACCCCCGGCTAAATCGGGTGACGTCCTCGATTACCGTCGCCTCCGTCCAGCTTGCCTTCGGCGCTTGGAATCCCCTGCGGGTCGGCGCGGGGGGGCACCTCTGGATGCTGGGCGTGGTGGGGCAGGCGGTTTACCTCTACCGTGCCAATTCTGCCAACGGAACGGTTACCGGAAAGTTCGAGGTGCCCTCAGGCGCAAACGGGGTTGCATTCTGGCTGTCTGGGCATGGGGCGATTGTGGCGGTCGCAACCCGGCAGGCCCCCGACGCATCGATCGGCGCGCTCTATCGCGTGGGCCGCCACGGAGCGGCCCGCAGGCTCACGATCCCGCAGCGCCTTCGGCCGTTTCCGATGCCGGCAAACCTGCGGCGCGGGGTGCTCACGGGTGTAAATTCCCACTGGCAATTCATGAGGGCGGACATTGGGCGAACGGGGCGCTTAACGCCCATCGTGGTGAAGCAGTTGGACGTGAACCAAACGAAGGTTGCCAGCCATCCGGGTTATTTCTTCGACCTGGGGCACGACCGCGCCGTGGTGTCGTCGCTCGGGAATTGGGATGCGAAAACCGAAAGGTACGTTGACCGATATCTTTTTCTGATCTCGGAGAAAACCGGTAAGATTCTGCGCAAGGCCGTGGTGCCGCCATCGTGGCAACCACTGGATGCCTCCGACGGAAAGGTTTTCCTCTTGGATGGGGGTACCGTTTACGCCTTTGATTCGCACCTGCACCAATCCGTGGCGGCCAGCCACATGGGCCCGTCGCCTTGGGCGGTACAGGGCGCCACCAGCCGGTGAAGGGGCCGCCTGGCGCAGGACTCACGGTGGCCGAGGGGCGGGCGGTGACGA
>JAJYZF010000215.1 GCA_021800165.1 Planctomycetota bacterium
GCAACGGCTGCTGGCGGCTACTCCGACACCGGCGAGGCCTGCGGTGAGTTTGCCTTGAGCAAGGCCAACGGCGGCTCCGCCAGCTATTACTGCGGCTACGACGGCCCCGGCGCTCCATGCGAAAACGCCTAACCGGCCACGTTATCTCGGCCGGCCATTGGTGAACGTTGTCAGGAGAAATAGATGTTTATGAGAGTCGGGGGAATAATTTGTGCGGTGGGGTTATCCGCCTTGGCGGCCGGGCCAGGTTACGGTTCGGCCCGTGCGGCAGGCACGCTTCGGGGTCCTGCCGCGCGGAGGGCGACCTCTGCCGCCCTGCTATCGTTCGTGAAGCAGTTCCAAAAGGTCCAGACCATCAGACTCAATGCGTGGGTCCGGCATGGCCACAAACCGCTTATTTTGAAAAACATCAAATACGCGCGGCTTCTCGGTCGGTACCAATTCTGGGCGGACGGCCAAAAATATCGGATCGACTGGCAAATCATCAGGAGCAACTACGACCCACTCGTCCACGAGATATGGACGTTCGACGGACACCGCTACGAGGCGTCCACGGGGGTGCCCAAGACGCTCATTGTCATACACCACAAACGTCCTGTTGGCTTTTTCGGCCCGGGGCAGGGTAATGTGCTTTTTGCCCCGATCAGGTTTCTCTGCAACCGGCACACACCGCGACAGCCTGGCAATTGGCTTGACTGGTGGAGGGTTCGGCGCCATCCGCACCAGGTCGCCGATCTCGGAAAGAACAGAGTGATCCACTGGTTTAAGTACACCTCCACGGGGGCAAAATTTGTCTTCTCAATCCGCAACCCGTTTCTTCGCTACCCGGCGCGGTGGGGTGGTAAGGCCGCCGCGTCGGTCGGTGTAAAGCCCGGCCGCTACGTCCGCTACGAAATGGTTCTGCGCCGGCGTGGCCATGTCTATTTGCCGGTGGACCAATTTCCGCTGCCGGCGATAAGGTCAACGGGCGGCATCAAGTGGGATCGCCGCTTCACCTACCAAACGGTGAAGGTGGGGAGTGGGCGCATATACCTCCTCAAGGGAGAGAAGATTTTCAAACGGGGCAAATGGCGGCAACGTATTGATGTTGTCAAACTTACGGTCGATTCAGGGATCGACGCCGCGAGGTTCACCATCAACTATGATTTGGCTCCCGGCTACTACGAACGGGGCCGCATCGTGGGCCTGAGCAGGGGCCCCGCCGCGCCAGCTCGCACGCAGCATCTGGGCGGCACAAAAGAAAATGGGGAATCGTCGAATCATTAATAACGCCGGCCTCGGCCAAACATGGAGTTTTACATACGATGCCATTCGATTTCCGCCGTTTGATGCCAAGTTTCGTCGCGTGCTTCGTCGCGTTCGCTGCCGTCGTGGGTGCATTGCAGGGCCGTGCGGTAGCCGCCGCTCCAATTGTGCCGCACATCATCAACCTCGGCACGCAATTGCCGGGGCGCATCATGACCCGCGTTGTGGTCATCCACAACCGGGGCTCGCACACGCTGCGGTTCCGCCAACTGAGCACATCGTGCGGTTGCGTAACGGCGACGGTGAGCCCGCACACCCTGAAGGCGGGAGGGACGGCCAAGCTGAGGCTGCGGATCGTGACGCACCTTGATGCCGGCCCAGCGAGCATTTCGGCTTTATTGGTGGGGCATCTGGGCGGCAAGGCGTGGGCGAGAGAATGGATCATCAAGTATGTGATTCATCCCATGGTGGTGATCACGCCGCCGGCCGGTGCCCTCCTTTCAACGCAGGCCATCGATTTGGGGCACATCAAGCGGCGGCAGTTAGCCAAACCGATCGTACTCGACGTTTACCGGGGGAGCTATCCCGCACACTGGAGCACCCTGGCGTGTACCTGCGGAAGTGCCGGTCTGCTCATCAAGGTAAAACCCCTGACGAGCCGGCGCTGGCAGGTCGTCATTCGCTTTCCCAACCTTGATATCGTCGGGACGCACGACTGCAGGTTGCATTTTTCATTTCTGAATCACGGCAAACCGCTGGCATATCGGCTGGAGGAGGATTTGGAATTTTCCGTGCGTGGGACGCTTTCACTGGTGCCATCGAGCCTTCTGATCGGCACGCTCAAACCCTCATCCGATTACCACACGGATATCACGCTCTGGTCCGCCGATCCTTCCGTCACGCCGCGGTTCATAAGCGGCCGGCCTACCGCTCCGCAATATGTGCACGTCAAGATTCTCAACCATGGTACGATCGCGAGAATAACCGTCACCCCGAAGGACAAGCGTGAGGCGTTGCCCGGCCGGCTCCGTTTCTTGGTGGAGTATGGGAAAACAAGAGTGGTGATGCACGAGAATTTCTTCGCGTACATTCTCAAGCGCCATGGTGAGCCGGTAAAAAAGCTTCTGGTTCCGAAGGTTCGGACATAGCCGTTACCGATGCTGGTGCGGTGGAGTCATTTGCCGCGCGGTCGCAACATCCACGGAGGCATCCGATGCGGATGGAAAATATGAAGCGGAATATTAATTTGGCGATTGGTGGCGGGCATAGCCGGGGCCCGGCCGCTGGCCGGAATCATCTGGCCGGTGCGGTCGGCGGAACCGTGGGCGGCGCCCCGCCTCGTCGGCGCGGATTTCCCTTGCGTCGTATGGGTTTGGCGGCCGTCGCGGCATTGATGCTTTTTGCCGCTCGGCCTTCGAGCGCCGGGGCCGCCGTTCCGCCGATTTACCGGCAGATCCGCGCCGCTATTGCCAGTGGCAACGCCACCCGGGCCCAATGGGCGGTGGGGCAGATCGACGCGCTTTCGCGGGGCGCCAACTCCTGGCAGGCCATGAACGAACTGAGTTCCGTCTGGCTCGAGATGATGCTGCGCCACCACGATTATGCCGCCATCG
>JAJYZF010000216.1 GCA_021800165.1 Planctomycetota bacterium
CCTCGGACGCCCCATCGGTTAAGCTCACAATCAACACTGAAACGCGATTATTCCAGCGACCCGATGATGCGGTTTATCCCGGCTTAGATAAACAAACCGAATCAGATATGGCCAAGGGTAATAATTTTCTTTCCAACTATGAACCCCTGGATACCGCGGCGGTTCGGCAAATCGTTGACCGAATTACCGAATTTGACGCCTATACCGAACCACTGAAACAACTGTTGCGGCAAGCCGGCAACAGCGGGCGGGGATACGTTGTTTCCTCCGCGCATCCAAGAATTGTTGATGGAAAACCCAGCAAAAATCCCCGCTATCTCCAGTATCGGCCCGATTTGGCCCACCCCCGTGAAACCTACCTTGCCCAGATGGGTGTCCGCCTGGCCAGAGCGCTACCCTTGGATGTGCCCATTGTATTCCCGGTTGACGCGGTACTTTTGGGCCGGCGCAATAATCCGCCCGATACCAAAGCGGGCATTCGGGCGTTAGCCGCTTACAATCCCATTCATTATCAGGAATTGCCTGAACTGTTTATGGATTTCATCTGCTCGCTTACCGGAGCCAGCCCGTCAACCACCGGTGCCGGTAGTGAAGGGGCCTTAACCAAAGGACCTTTTAATGCCCTGCTAACCACCGCCGATCTTAACGCCGCTTTAGTCAGCTACGTGCTGACGGGTCTGGCTGGATTTTCCACCGCTGCGGCATTCGCGGGACCCAAACGCCGCTTTGGCCATGACATCAGCCTGCTGATTCCGGAACTCTGGTGCCGGCTCAAGCCGCAGGAACGCAACCCCGCGTTTCTCATTGCGGGCGGATATCTTGAGAAAATGGAAGATTTTGAATACGAAGGAAAAACAATTCCCGCCAGCCGCCTGGGCTATCGCGTTACCGCCCGCTTCATGCGGACATTCCTGGGCCGCATTTTTGATAACCCCGCCCGCGTGTTTGACGAAGCCGTTCTTAAGCCCGAGCTTCAGGGGCTTGATGTCTTTGTGGACGGCGTTCTGAACATCGCCGAAACGCAGCAGCGCGTGGCGTTGCAATATTTTGAGGACGGCTCCGTGCGGCAGGCCTGCCCGCCGATTCAGGCGCTTTTGCACATCATGGCCCATGGCCATTTTGAAGGTAAAGATATTCGCCACCCGGACATCCGCCGCATGTTCACACGCGATCATGTCCTGTCCAGTGACTGGTATAAAAAACGTCTGGCCGCTAAACAAATGGTGGATATCAACCTATGGACCCGGCACGTGGCCTATCTCAAAGCCTACATTGAGCAGACCCGTGATGAAACCGGTCTGGAGGAATTACAGCTTTCCACCCGCCTGGCCAAAGCGCAGGAGCAACTCGCCATCGTCAGCCGTAGTGGTTATCTTGAATCTCTGATTGGCACCGTCGGCGTGGACCCGTGCCTGTATGACCCGGCGTAATGAGGACACGGCATGACCGCCCGGATTATTGACGGCAAATTACTGGCTGCACAAATCAGAGAGCAGGTCTCCAGCGACGTTCAAGCCCTCAAGGCGATGAACCGGTCCGTGCGCCTGGCCGCCATTCTTGTCGGCAGTTCCCCGGCCGCCCGTGTGTATGCTGATAATCAGGCCCGCACCTTTGCGCAGGCCGGCGTGGAGTATGAACTTCATGAACTTGCGGATCAGATCACCCAGGCGGAACTTGATGCCGAGCTGGCCGCGCTGGCCAAAGATCCGGGTGTTACCGGCATCATGGTACACCTGCCATTGCCGCCGCACATTAACACGCAGCAGACGCAATATCATATCGACATATTAAAAGATGTTGAAGGCGTCAACCCCGCTAATATCGGCAATGTGCTCTATGGGCACCCCATCATCGCGCCCTGCACCGCTCTGGCGGCGGTGGCCCTGATTGACACGACCGGCGTACCGTTGCAGGGGGCCGAGGTTACCGTGGTTGGGGCCAGCCGCATCGCCGGCCGCCCCGCCGCACTTTTGCTTACCGAACGCGGTGCCACCGTCACCGTCTGCCATATTCACACCCGCGATCTGGTCCGGCACACCCAACGCGCGGAAATTCTGGTCGTCGCCGTGGGCAAACCGGGACTCATTCAACCCCGCCATGTCCGCCCCGGTGCGGTGGTGATCGACATTGGCATTAATCGGGTTACCACGACAGATGCCGCCGGCAATAGCGCCATGAAAACCGTCGGCGATGTTGATTTTCAAGCGGTATCCGAAACAGCCTCATGGATCACCCCAGTCCCCGGCGGCGTGGGCCCCGTCACCGTCGCCATGCTCCTGAAAAACACCGTCCGCGCCGCCCGCCTGGTCCACGGCCTGGACCAGCCGTTCTAAATTCCCCAACTGCAATGGCCGTGAATCATTCATTTACAATCCACGGCCACCGCAAAGCCAATTTCCCGGCAATTCAAATCAGGCTGAGGAAAACATTTAACCGTAGTGGCTTGGATAGGTTGGGGATATGGGTAGAATACCCGGCGAGATGATGGTGGTGGTCGAATGGTTATGAGCACACTAAAAGCCAAACCGATGCCGACGCGGTTTTCGGAAATGTCGCCGTTGATGGCGGCGATTGTGGGCTATGTGCTTGGCGAATCATGCTGCCAGAATCTCGAATTTAGAATTTAGTAGCTGGAATAGAGTGTCTGCCGGTCTGATACCAAAATAGCGCACAGAGACGGTGACGTTATTTAATTTACGGGCGGAAAACCTGCCGGGAACGGAAGTTGGGTGAAAGCGGCGGAAGCGAAAAGTCCCGAACGGCGCGTACAAAATTAAAAAGGCATCCAACCTGTTGGCTGGATACCTTCCCGCTTATTGCCATGCCATGCGTTGCC
>JAJYZF010000023.1 GCA_021800165.1 Planctomycetota bacterium
GCCGCGCTAAACCCATCGCCCTGTTGACCGTGCCACGCCAGCAAGCCCGACGACAACTGGCCAGAAGCGCCGGTGCCGCATGTTAGCCCTGCTTAAGGAAGTGCCATTCGTACCTGACCCCTTTTCCAAGATCGCATTTATTGGCGCTGCACCGAATTGACCATGTGAAATACGAATGTTTGCTTATGCCCGTTGGGGTACCAATTCACGGCATAGTGGTGCGTGCGGGCCCAGAATTCCAAGGCCCGGCAAGTACCAAACCCGCTGGGCCGCACCAGAAAAATCAGCAGGGTGTTACGGGGGAACGGGTATGCCCCCTCTGGGTGTGGGCCAAGTGGGGCCATGCGAAAATCAGTCGGGTGACGTATAATGCCGCCACCAACGCGCCGGCGCGGGTTTGGTCCCGCCAACGCCGGATTTTGTGGGATCGGGCGCGGCGTTATAAACGGGAAAAATTAAGATGGCCGCTACGCCTTACCAAGATTTTACAACTCGCCTGAAATTATTCATCGGCAAATATCCGCATCTCGTCACTACAACTTTAAGCAACATATTCACCATGCGCCTCATTGGTAACAAGACGCACGGCGACCTTGCCGAGATCGCTATCGCCGAGTTTATCAACCAGTACGTGTACGATTTTCGCGCCATCCATGTTGGAAAGGATCTCTACCGGGCGAAATCCCACGAGGAGGACATCAAGATCACCAACGAAATCACGAAGGAGGAATTCCCGATCAGCCTCAAGGCCTACGGCGACGGACCGCTCCAACTTTCAACGGACAAGAAAAGCGGTATGTTTAACTGTTTAAGGCGGATAACCGGCGGCTGCGTCGACAAAAAGGAAATCAAGAGGATTTTTTCAGATCCCGCGTTCCAGGCGTTTTGCCATATCAATGTCCTTCCATTGATTTATGAAAAAAAGGGAAACGTTGCAATATACTCGTCTTTAACTATACCCTCGCAGTGGATCAGACCGCCCGCATCGAGCGCGTCGACGCCGGTGGCCGGAGAAAGCACCCGGTGTACCGTTTCTATGACAAGAACGGCGGCTATATCTGCGAGGTCCGCTACGGCGGAACCAGTGCCAATGCCCTGCAACGCGGGCTTTGGACGCACACGAGGAACGGGCTGCAGTATTTTGTCAGCGTGACCAACGGCTGGATCACCTACGCCAACAACCCTGTGTTGGTGGAGTTATTTTCCCATGCCCTGGTCTCATCGCCCACGGGGCACAAGGCTGCTTTGGAGAAAATCAAGGAGGACATCACGAACCTCAAGAGAACGGCGGGGTTGAAACCATGACGCAGGCTGTTTCTTTGTTTGACGATATCGCGATTGAAGGGCCTTGCACGGAAGGCATTAAGTACGCTGGATCCAAGCTAAAGCTGATTCCACAGATACTGCGGCTGGCCCGAAGTGTAAACGCCCGGACGGTGTTGGATGGGTTTTCCGGAACCACACGGGTTTCCCAAGCGCTGGCCAAAAGCGGATACCGGGTTTTAGCCAACGACGTTGCGGCGTGGTCGGAGGTCTTCGCAACATGCTACTTACTCAACGACAAGCCGGCAACCCGGTATGCCGAACTGATTGCACATTTGAATTCCCTTCCACCGGCGGACGGCTGGTTTACGGAACACTACGGAGGCCTGCCAAATGGGGGTGCCGCAGCTCAGGTGGACGGCTTGAAGAAACCCTGGCAGATACACAATACCAGACGGCTCGACGCCATCCGAGAGGAGATTGACCGCCTCCGTTTGCCGCTGGTGGATCGCGCGGTGGCTCTGACCAGCCTGATTTTGGCCCTTGATCAGGTGGACAGCACGTTGGGGCATTTTGTATCTTATCTTCAGGATTGGTCGCCGCGGTCGTATAACCAGCTTCTCTTACAGGTGCCCAGGCTATCGCCGGCTACAGAACGCCACCGTGTTTACCGTGGTGATATCTTCAAGCTGGTTCCAACCATCGACGTTGATCTAGCGTACTTCGACCCCCCCTACGGGTCTAATAATGACAAGATGCCACCATCGCGTGTCCGTTACGCCGCCTACTACCACCTTTGGACCACAGTCTGCCTCAACGACAAGCCGGAATTGTTCGGTAAGGCCGGCCGACGGCGCGACACATCCGACACCATTGCCGGGTCCGTGTTTGAAGATTTTCGTCGCAATAGCAATGGCCGTTTCGTGGCGGTTGAATCGATTGAACGTTTAATCAGATGCACCAATGCTCGTTGGATTATTCTTTCCTATAGCTCCGGAGGCCGGGCCACCGCGGATGAGCTCAATTCGGCCTTGCGCTCGTGTGGAAAACTTCTGCAGGTTCTAGAACTGGATCACAAAAAAAATGTCATGGCCGGCATGAAATGGACCAACGAATGGGTCAAGGATTCGCAACAGCCCAATAGGGAGTTTCTCTTCCTCATTGAGAAAACCTGACCGGGCCACCCGCAGGGTGCTGCGCCGGACCGGCCGGACCATGGATGCGGCTCGCTCAGGGCCGGATGGTCACGCGAATTGGGGCGCTCCAATACGTGCGTTGCATCTTTTGCCCCAGCCGGGAAAAGGGGGCCGCCAGTGGTGTGAAGCCGACACGAAAAGAATACACGCGCGGCCATGGACGAAATGTCAGCTTATCCTTCCCGGTCCAGACCGCGCCGGGTGCCAGACGGTGCGCGACGGGGAAATTGCTGTCGCAGCACCGCATCCACCATCCCACGCCGGTCGCGTCGTCGGTCCATTGGGTATTCCAACTGCAACTCATCGCCCAAAAAGTGGTAGGATGGCGGCTCACATTTTTGACGATCAGCGTCACCTTGATCTGGCGGTTGGCTTTGGGATGGTAGGATTGCAAGCGTACCCCCACTTGCAGAGGACCGCCGGCCGCCGCGGGGGGCAATCCTCCCACCTTCGAAAAAATGAGGTGCAGCGGTTTGGTCCACAGGATGCCCGCCGGCGGCGTGTGGGGACGCCAAATGACCCGCGCGACAAATCCGGAAGCCTCCTTCACGTTGCGAATAACGTACCGGTCCGCCCACGTCTTGAGTCCAAAAGTGAGCGTCCTGTTTCCGCCGCCCTTACGCACGTAGAGCCACGCATCCCAGACACGGGCTTGCCCGGGTGCTACGCGCGGCCCCGGCGTAAACGCGCCGGAAGCTACCGGCTCGAGCACCGCGCCGGGCGAGCGAATCCGCCACACCATCCACCACGGCGGCCATCCGGCGTAACCACGGCCAAGTGGGCCCGAGGTGTGAGTCGCACGCAGGATTACATGGATAAATCCGCCGACGCGCACATGCTGCGATTGCAGCGTAGCGCTGACGCGCCATCGTTGGCCGGGAGGCGGCGCGCCAAGACGGTTGCGGCGAGCCCAAAGGGCCGCCACGATGCAACCCAGAATTATTGCGGCCAAAATGGACGCCGCCACCACCTTCTGTCCACTGGTAATTCTTCGCATGTCGCTGCACCTTGCCGGCTTGCCATCAGGCTCTGCCACCACTATTCTACGAACTTAGACGCCCCAGGCACGCCGGCGGTTTCCAGGAAAAGGGAGCGCGCGAAGAGGCCTTTCAGGGGCCGACAAATCCAGCAGGGTGTTACGGCAACAAAGGTACCCGACCCCTTTTCCCTTGACCCCTTTTCCCTTGACAACCCAGTACACCGGTCGCCATAATTCAATCTGATCTAATCGGTCGCGCTTAAAAAAGGAGCCTGCGGATGGCAAAGATTGTTTGCGTACTTTACGAAGATCCCGTTGACGGCTATCCCACTTCCTATCCACGCGATGACGTGCCCGCGCTAAGCCACTACCCCGGTGGCCAAACCGTGCCCAGCCCCAAGGCCATCGACTTTAAGCCCGGCACTCTGCTCGGCAGCGTTTCGGGCGAACTCGGTCTGCGAAAATTTCTTGAAGGCTTGGGCCATACTTTAATCGTTACTTCCGACAAGGACGGCCCCAATTCCCGCTTGGAACGGGAGTTGCCCGATACCGATATCGTTATTTCCCAGCCCTTCTGGCCCGCCTATCTTACCCGCGAACGCATCGCCAAAGCGCCACGCCTCAAGCTGGCCATTACCGCCGGCATCGGTTCAGACCATGTTGATCTTCAGGCCGCCATTGAACGCGGCATTACCGTGGCCGAGGTCACATTCAGTAATTCCATCAGCGTTTCCGAACATGCGGTGATGATGATTCTTTCTCTGGTGCGGAACTATATTCCATCTTGGCAGTGGGTGGGCAAGGGTGGCTGGAATATTGCCGATTGCGTGGCCCGGTCTTATGACCTGGAAGGGATGAACGCCGGTGTTCTGGCCGCCGGGCGCATCGGGCAGGCGGTTTTGCGCCGCTTGGCCCCGTTTGATGTCAAACTGCACTATACCGACCGCCATCGGCTTTCCCCTGCCATGGAAAAAGAACTCAAAGTCACCTGGCATCCCACGGTCGAGTCTCTGGTGCAAGTATGCGATGTCGTCTCCATCCATTGCCCTTTGCATCCGGAAACGGAGCATCTGTTTAACGACACGCTTTTGGCCAAAATGAAGCGCGGATCCTACATTGTCAACACCGCCCGCGGAAAAATCTGTGATCGCGACGCCATTGTCCGCGCCCTTAAGAGTGGCCAACTGGCCGGTTACGCCGGTGATGTCTGGTTTCCCCAGCCCCCACCGCAAGATCACCCCTGGCGCACCATGCCGCATCACGGCATGACGCCGCACACCTCCGGCACCTCGCTTTCCGCCCAGGCCCGGTATGCCGCCGGCACGCGCGAAATTCTGGAATGCTGGTTTGAACACCGCCCCATTCGCAACGAGTATCTGATTGTGGATGGCGGCAAACTCGCGGGCGCGGGTGCCCATTCTTATAGCCCCGGCGACGCCACCGGAGGTTCCGCCCAGGCGGCGCGTTTCAAGAAGCATTAACCAGCCCGGCGGGTACGCCGCCATGCGGGGCAAGCGGGGGTGGGAAAATGAGCCGCGGTTCAGTTTAGAAAGTCTGCTACTCTGGCTTGACGGCGGGTGGCTGTTCGGTTGCAATCCTTGCTGTAGATGAAATCGGCGGTCTAACAAAGGAGAAAACGACCATGGCAACGAATCGCGGGCTTGCGTACATGGGACGCGGCGTGGTGGAAGTGCAAAGCATTGATTTTCCCAAACTGGCGCTTGGGAAACGCAAGTGCCACCACGGAGTGATCCTTAAAATAATTTCCACCAATATCTGCGGTAGTGATCAGCACATGGTGCGCGGCAGAACCACCGCGCCCCAAGGCCTGATTTTAGGCCACGAAATCACCGGCGAGGTGATCGAAGCCGGGCGCGATGTGGAATTTATCAAAACCGGAGATATCGTCTCCGTGCCTTTTAACATCGCCTGCGGGCGCTGCCGCAACTGTAAGGAGCGTGCCACCGGTATATGCCTGAATGTGAACCCGTCACGGCCGGGTGCGGCTTATGGCTACGTGGATATGGGCGGATGGATCGGCGGCCAGGCGGAATACGTCATGGTTCCTTATGCCGACTTTAACTTGCTCAAGTTTCCCGATAAGGCTCAGGCCATGGAAAAAATCCGGGACCTGACCTGTCTGTCGGATATTCTCCCCACCGGTTATCACGGAGCGGTCACGGCCGGCGTCACCACAGGGTCCACGGTGTACATTGCCGGGGCCGGGCCGGTGGGCTTGGCGTGTGCCGCCGCGTGCCAGTTACTCGGTGCGGCATGCGTCATCGTGGGCGATCTGATACCGGCGCGGCTGGCCCAGGCTCGCAGCTTCGGCTGCCAGACGGTGGATGTTTCCAAAAGCGCCACTGTCGGCGAACAAATCGAAGATATCCTGGGTGTTCCGGAGGTGGATTGCGGCGTGGATTGTGTGGGCTTTGAAGCCCATGGCCAGGGAGCCGATTCCAAAAAGGAGGCCCCAGCCACCGTGCTCAATTCGCTCATGACCATCACCCGGGCCGGTGGAGCTTTGGGCATTCCCGGACTCTACGTGACGGAAGATCCCGGCGGGACCGACGAAAATGCCCGTTTCGGCAATTTAAGTATCCGCATTGGCCTGGGCTGGGCGAAATCCCATCATTTCACGACAGGTCAATGCCCGGTCATGAAATACAATCGGCAGTTGATGATGGCCATCTTGTTTGACAAAATAAAGATCGCCAAGGCCGTCAATGTGCAGGTGATCAGCTTGGATGAAGGCCCGCAGGGTTATCAGGATTTTGACAAAGGTGCCGCCAAGAAGTTTGTCATTGATCCGCACGGCAGCTTTTCACGAAAGTAACGCCCAGCGGGAAAACCTGGACCCATCCACGTGACATCATCCTTTGGTTAAGGCGATGTTACTGGGCTGGCTTCCGCCCCGGATTCGGCTGCGGAGCGCAAGTGCCCGGGTTCCCGGCGGTAGCGTGCAGGTGCCTGGTGGCAGGCGGCGAGCAAGCGACCGGCTTTCAGCGGCCAGGCGTTTGTGGGGGAGTGAGCCAAGATCGCAATTATTGACGCTGCACCGAATTGACCATCTGAAATACGAATGTTTGCTTATGCCCGTTGGGGTACCAATTCACGGCATAGTGGTGCGTGCGGGCCCAGAATTCCAAAGCCCGGCAAGTACCAAACCCGCTGGGCCGCACCAGAAAAATCAGCAGGGTGTTACGCGGGCGATGGCGGCGAAAAACGCCTGGCCCGTGGCGTGGGGAAATCAGGTTCGCCAGCGTATAAGGCACGGCCGCCGCGCGGCGGGTGTAGGTTTGGGTGGCCAGGAGACCGGTGTGAATGTGAAAATCGGTGGCCGTCAGCGGCCAGATTCGGTTTTTAGCCACTTCAAAAAATACCGTTTGGCGGTTGGCGGTTTTGCGTACGTAAGGAATGTAATAGCGCACGGTGTTGGCCTTGCGTGTCTTGGCCAAGGCCGCCACTTTTTTCCGGGCTGCGGCCAGTTGTTGTTGGGTAAGGCCGATTTGTTCTTGCAGCTTTTGCGCCTTGGAGGGGCTATTTTTCCTCTGGGCCGCGGCCAGTGTCTTTTTTGCTGCGGTAATCTTGGCTTGGGCTTGCAGGGCGAGTTTGTTAAAATCCGCCGCCTCACGCTGCAGCCTTACAATTTCGCGGCGAAGATGGGCATCCGCCCCCTTGGGGTTCAGCGTAGCCCGGGCCCGCCGGCCCAGCAGGCGGGCATAGGCCGCCTCGGTGGCCTGGGCCTGCGTGAGTCTGGCTTGGGCCGCGGCCAGCTTTCGCTTTATTTTAGCCAACTGCGCCGCCGCCCGCGGATTTCCCGCCGATCCACTGGTGATGGCGATAATGGCCATGATGAAAATCAGCAGGCCGATCGTGCAGGCCAGCACATCGAGAAACGAAAAATTAAACAGGTCCACCCGGCTGCGGCCACGGCCTTCTATTCTCATTTGCCACCCCCCGCCTGGAGCAGAAATTTCCAGTGGCGTGGAGCCGGCTCGTAGCCGTAGTGCATATCCGCGGGCAAATTGACCCGGGCGCGTTCAAAATTGCGTACGCCGGTGGAATACATCCAGAAGATAATCAATGGGGCGTGGTGGCGGTTCAGCCTGGCCACCGCCCGCCCGTAAGCCGAGGTCGGTTCCGTGATCGCGTAGCCCGGCGTGATCCGGCCGATGGAAGCTCCGCCCTGGGCATTGAGGTGCAGCACGGCCAGGCCGCGTCCGGAGCACAATACGTGCATAATATGGAACTTTGCGGCGGCCCGTTTATCAGCGGGTTCAAAAAAGATGCGGTCGCTGGCATCGCTTTTTTTGGTGCCGGAAATCTCCCCTTGCAGGGTGGCCAGCCGGGCCATTTCCCCGGCCAGGCTTGTCCGTAGCGTGTGAAGCGTTACCTGGGTTTGCTGCTGATAAACGGCCCGCTGGGCCTCGATCTGGGCCTGCACGTGGGCCAGGTCCGCCGTTCGTGCCGCGGCTTTGCGGCGGGCCTGGGCCAGGGTGGCACGGGCGGCGGCCAGCAGAGCCACCAAATGGGGATCGCGACGGTCGGGCATGGCCATCAGCTCGGCCGCCATGGAGGCGGAAATTTCCGCCGTGCTGTGAATCTGATTTTGGGTGTTGTGCAGGGACCTGGTCTGGGACTCGATGAGGTGCTTATAGTCCGTCAGCGGGCCGGCGGATTGCAGGATAAATATCATCACCAGAATGAAAATCAGCAGGCCGATGGTGCAGGCCAGCACGTCGAGAAAAGAAAAATTAAATATATCGACTTGTCGAGAGCGTCTTCCCCGGCTCATATTTTCAGCCTCCGGCCTGTACCGGCTTGTCGCCGCTGGTGTGCGCCGGCGCGGCTGGGGCCGCGGCCGACGCCTGGCCGGGGGTTGCCCCCACGGGGGGTTTGGCATCTTGCTCTTCGGTGAGTTTCTCCAGCAATTTTTGGATGCTCTGCAAAAGCCGCCGGTTGTCATCCGCGGTGGGTTGGTCATAGCCCAGCGTCGCTTTTTGCAGCAGGTTTTCCGCGCAGTATTCATCAATGGCGGCCAACAGATGGTCTTCGCGGCGTTGCACGATGCTCATCACAAACATCAAAATCAGGCTCAGTGTCAGGGCCAGCATGGTGGTTTGAAAAGCCTGTCCCAGCCCGTAGGTAACGCCCTTGAGCGAATGGCGCAGGCCCTGCAAGTTGGATGCCGTCTGAATCAGCGTACTGAAATGCTGTACCCCCGTGCTGATGCCCATGACCGTGCCTACAAATCCCAACACGGGTATGGCCCAGATAATAAACCGCGGCGCGGCATAGCTGGATTCCATGGCGCTTAAATCCGTATCCGCCCGGTAGCGCAGCAGATCATCGAGCTTTTCCGCCGTGCCCAATTGATTAAAACGCATCAAGGCCTGGCGGATGCGCGAAACGAGCATCCGGCTTTTCTGTTTCTGGTCCAGCCGGTTGATCCGGGCTAAAATTTTTCGGCTGGTGGGGGCGTCGATCACCTGATTGTGCTGCTGCGGCAGCAGTTCCAGCTCAAAAGCGGCAAATTCGCCGTTGAGCGTGGGCAGCTTGAGCACCAGCATCCAGAACGCGCAGAAAAACAGCAGCACGCACACATACGGAACCCACCCATGGTGAAAAAACAGGTAATAGAGCATGGATTGCGGCGGCAGCAGAAGCGGGGCCAACCCCAGGAAAGCCGCCGCACAAGCTGTACCTATGCCGATGGAGGCCATGGCCTTGCGGTCTGAAAACAGGCCGTGGTGGCGTCTGGGCACCAGCGGCCCATCGCAAAATTCACAGCGCGCCGCCTGGGTGGCGGCATCAATTTTTAATTCGCTGCCGCAGGTTTTACACGTCGCGGAATTCATCTGTATCCTCCTGAAAACGGGTTATCGCCCACCGGCATTGGGCCGCGATTAGCCATGCTGACCATTCGGACCGCCGCCTATTTGCAAGCCACCTGCCATGTCGCCGCCTTATTCTTCGCGCCTATTTCCTTTTCCGGTACGTAACCTGCAAGAGCACCGGTCCACCGGGGTAAAGTTCCACCCGCAAGCGGATTTTTTTCAACGATTCTAAGGCCGCCAGGCAGGTCTTAATCTTTTGCTCGCGAGCCTGGTAATCCTTTTCCAATTTTCGCAGGTCGAGGGTCAATCGCTGCAGGGCCTCCAGCTTCTTGAGCTTGGCGGTATTCTTCTTAGAACCTTTCTTTTTTAGGCGTTTGAGTTCTTGCAGTTGGCTGTTCGTAATGCAATATTGCGGGTCTGCTAGCCAGCTTTAGATCTGGCTCAACCAAGGCTCGCTTGGGGCGGCCAGAGCGTCCAATTTCTTCAGCAACCCCGCGTAGTTGTTGCGCATTCCGGCTTTGACCAACCAGAAGCCGAGCGGCGGCAGCGACCGCACGGGTGGAGGGGGCTTTTGAAGGCGGGGAGCGTCGGGCAACGCCGTGGTCAGGTCCTTGGCGACGCGGGCCCAGTCCGACTTGGGCTTGGCCCACGCTATAATAGGGAGTTTCACCACCATGGAGCGGCGCGAATTGCCGCCGGGCGGGCCAACCCCGAAGTTAAGGGTGGCAGTGCTGGAATCAAAAGATTCAACCTCCACCACGGCGGTTTTTTGCCAGCCTGCCGACGCCTTAACCCCGAGCGACCTCGGCGTGTTGTTGGCGAGGGCCACAACTCCCTGCTCCGGCTGGCCCGTTAAAACTTGAATTCGCTCTATTTTGTTTCCCCTCCGCAACACGTCCACAACCATCCCATCGACAGCCCTTCGCCCCGCGCCGCTGGTGCTGGAATAGCCGCCTTCCGGAGAGACCGCGAGCATTCCGAAAGCAGTGATTTTGATATGGGCAATGGACACGGCGGGGGGTGAGCCGAGGTCGGCGGATGACGATGGCCTCCACGTGATGGCCAGGTTGGCGTCTTTGGCCGAGTACCACCGGTTGGCGTTCCACTTTGTCTTTTTGTCAGCCGCCACCAATGAAAGCGTCCCGCCCGCGATTTTTGGCGGAAACACGACCATGAACGCTTTTACTTTTTGGACCGTGGCGATCTTGTCGGCCTCTTTGGGGCTGGTACCGAGGCGCAAGCCACCGGCACCGGGAATGCCGAAGATCGGCTTGTTTAGAATTGCGATCGGCTCCTGCCCCATTTGGCTTTCTGCCGCAAGCTCGGCAGCAAGTTCCTTGGCTTTGGCCGCCGCTGCAAGGCTGACCGCCCTGGCTTTCGCCTTCTGCGCGGCGATTTCCGCAGCAGTCAGCCCCGGTTTGATAGGAGTGGGCTTTTTTTCCGGCCTGGGTGCGGGATTATTTTTCTTAGGGGCCTTCTGCTGGCCCGTTGGAGATTTGCTTACCGCAGGTCTGGCGGGCGGCCCAGACGCGATGGGCGGGGGTGCAGGGGTGTGGCCCGCTCGCAAATGGTGTTGCTGCCGCGTTCCTCGCCGCGTGGACCGAATCTCTTTAACAAAAAATACCGCCAGAAATGTCAGCAGGACGAGCAGTGCCGCGGCAACACCGAAAACCACCGGCCAAAGCCAACGGCGCGGCGGCGTTGCGGGTGGAACAGCGGGCGGGGGTGGGCCGCCCGAGAAGGTCTCCGCCGCTGTCGGCGACTGGGCTGTAGCGGGAATCGGCGGTGTGGTCAGTGCGACCGCCTTTGCCTGTTCTGCCTTAAACGCCTCATACCGCCCCGGAACTTCAAAATCGCACCCGCATTGTGGGCAGGCGTCGGGCTTGCCCGCCTCCGCCAAGGCGGATTCCAGCTCTCCCCGGCACCTGGGGCAGTGGTACACCACGCGAAGCGCACCCAGCCGGGCCTTACGCAGCCGGTAGGACAGCGTCCCCAAGCCTTCCGCGCCGGCGCAGCGTTGGCACACCCATTGGCCGTCAAAGTTGAGCAGTGTCGATTTGGCGGCCGGGGCTTGGCACAAAACGCAAGGCGCCAGTAAACCCGCCGCGGCCAGGGCGGCGGCCTGCTCTGCTGCGCTGGCCTTGGCCCCGCACGCCGCGCAGTAATAGTTTCCCGCCGCATCCTTGCTTCGAGGCGCATGGGCTACGTCAGCTTTGCAAACGCAGCAGAGCTTGGCCACGCCACCCGGAATTTGCACCTTGGCCCCGCAGTTCGGGCATTGGCATTGCGATCCCGCGGCGGAATCCGGCGCGGTGGCAAAGCTGCCGCATTGGTGGCACACAGCGGTGATGGACATAAAAAGCCCCATTTCCGATTTTGCAAGGGCGATCTGTTACAACCAGGCGAAGCTAGACTAACGCGCAGCACGTGCCTGTCAATAAGCCCCACCCCCGCCACTCGACCTCCGCTCCCTTGCTTTTTCGCCAATCGGGTTATATTCTTCGCGATATTGAGGTGTCTTGCGCTCCTGCGGTTTCCCTACAGAGCCGAATACGAGGTGTATTTGGCAAGCGCGAAGCGGTGATATTATGCTGGCGGCCGCGGCCCATCGGCAGCGGCGGCTGATGAGGCGGTTCTCCAAGCTGGGAGCATATATATGTCGATGTTGACGGGTACCAATGGTGCTGCGGCCGCCGCCAGCAAACGGTGCGGCCGCTGCGGTAAGGATGTTTCCAACCTGCCGCGCACCAAGGACGCGGCGGGCGTTTATTACTGCGATCCCTGCGCCGCAGCGCATTTCGGCGCGGTGGCGGCACCCGCCAAGCCGACTTTGCGACTGCTGACCAAAATCACCTGCCCTCACTGCTGGTATGTCTGTTTACCCGAGGATGTTCTTTGGGTCAGTTCCCATCCGGACCTCATGGGCGACCCGGTGCTCGGCGACGATCAGCCGGCGCGTTTTTTGCCCAGCCGCTTCACCGTCGGCGGCCAGGCTCTGGATGCCCATTCTACGCCCTGCCACCAGATGGCCTGCCCACGCTGCCACCTGCGCATCCCCCGCGAAGTGGTCGAAAACCATCCGCTCTTTATTTCCGTTATTGGTGGGCCGGCCAGCGGAAAATCCAACTTCCTGGCGGCCATGGTGTGGAAGCTGCGGGAAGGTCTGCCCAAAAAATTTTCCCTTTCCTGGCTGGACATTGACCCGGCCGCCAACCACCTCATCAACGGCTACGAGGAACAGCTTTTTTTGACCGCCGACCCCGATGCCCTTACCTATATCGCCAAAACCGAAGAACAGGGCGATATTTATGATGTGGTGAAAATCGCCGGCCAAAGCACGGCCTTCACCCGGCCTTTTTTGTTTTCACTTCGACCAACGCCCACCCACCCGCATTTCCACCAAGCCGCGAATATAGCGCGGGTGATGTGCCTCTACGACAACGCCGGTGAAAGCTACCTGCCGGGGGCGGATTCTCCCGCCCGGCCCGTCACTCAGCACCTGGGCAAGGCCCAACTTATTTTGTTCCTCTTTGATCCCACGCAGGATCCGCGGATGCGGGCCAAATGTACGCCCATCAGTACCGATCCGCAGATCAAGTCGGGCCGCAAAACCGTGCGGCAGGAACCATTGCTCAATGAAGCCGCGGCCCGGCTGCGGCGCTATTCCGGTCTAGGCCCGCAAGACCGCACGCAGCGCCCCTTAATGGTGCTGGTCAGCAAATCGGATATATGGGCACCCCTGCTGGATGAGGATATTACCACCGAGCCATTTGTTGAGGCCGGCGACGAGGGGCACACGCACGTGGACATCGCCCGTATTGATCGCGTGTCATCCAAAATTCGCCAACTCCTGCTGGCGACAACGCCGGAAATTGTGGCCACCGCCGAGGCGGTTGCCAAAACGGTCATTTACGTGCCCATCAGCGCCCTTGGCCACGCTCCAGAGGCGCACCCGAGTGCGGAAAATCTGCTGGCCATACGCCCCAGGGACATCCACCCGCATTGGGTGACGGTGCCGGTGCTGTATTCACTCGTGCGTTGGACTACCGGGGGAATGGTGTCGGCGGCGGGATGATCGCGGCTGCTGCGGCGCTAGCAGCCAGCGATCCGCGGTCAGCGCCGGCCGGGCCGTCGGGCGGCCTGGCACTCGCCCGGAGGATGAACGACGGGAGCGAATGTTCGGAGAAAGTTGACACCTTTTCAGTTTTCAGCGCCGGTTGCTGAAAGCTGATCGCTCCATGCGGAATATCCAATGGCCATGGAACTCATTTATACCTCCGCTAAAAACGGCCTGAAGCCCGGCAGTGTCGGTTTTTGCACGGTGGCCATGTCCCGCAATATGCCGGCGGGGCTGGCCGCGGCACTGGAATCGCTCAGCGGCTACCGCCATATCTTTGCCGCCGGGGATAATCGCTACGCCGAAAATCCCGTCAGCTTCGGCCACTTGCTCTTGCCCGACCGCAGCCGGTTGCTGCGCGTGCTGCTGCGCATTGGCTCTGCTCCAGCGGACTACACCGGCCGCACCAACAAGCTTGCCCACTTTGTGGTCCTGGATCCGGGCGAATACGCCTCCGCCGGCCCCGCCTGGCTGCTCCAGCAACCTGGCCTGATGCGGGACGCCTGGACCGGTGAGCCACGCTGGTTGGAGCAGCCGCCCACCATTCCCATGGGCAGCTCGGTACCGGCCCGCTGCATGGCGTGGCAGCGCGTTACCGGCGATGCCGGCTGGGCGGGTGAACTGCTGACGCGATTTACCGACCGGCCCGATGATCCCGTGCATCTGGTTTGCAACTCTGGCACCCCAATGCTGGATTTATTTGCCGAGGCTCTGGCCCTGCTGCCGCCGCAAAGCCGCTGGCAGATTGCATTTAGCACCTATTTTACGGGACTTGCGGCGGCGGGTGCCAAGTGCCATTGGCGGGCGGTGATGGCCGGGCCTGGCGAAACCAGGTTGGACCCCAAATCGGTCATTAATTTAACGCAGCCTTTGGGCCGAGCCCCGGACGGGCCGGCTTATCAAGCGGCCCGCACCGGAACCATGATGGCCCCTACCGCTCCGGTAATCGCCGAAGCGCCCATCATGCTGGTGGATACATCGGGCCGTAGCGCCCCGCGCGGGCCTGCGGTTGCAGCCCGGCCGAGTGCCAATCTGGGCGGCGTTTACGACCTCAAGCCCGCGTTGCCGGAATCCTCCGCCGACCAGCCATGGGCTGGTGACCAGGTACCTGGGCCGCGAAAAAACAGATGGCTCTGGCCGGCGATTTTCGGTGCGGCGGCATTGCTGGTGCTGGTGGTTTTTCTGGCGATATTTTTTGTTAAAGAGATTCGGTCCATGCGGCGACAAACGCGGGAGCAACGGCGGGTACTGGCCGTCAGTAACCCTTCCACCCCCGCTAAATCTAAACTGCCCGCCGCACCTGCGGTAAGCAAATCTCCGGCGGGCCGGCAGAAGGCCCCTAAGAAAAATAATTCCGCACCCAGGCCGGAAAAAAAGCCCACTCCTATCAAACCGGGGCTGACGGCTAACGGAATCGCCGCACCGGAGGCGAAAACTAGGGTGGCCAAAGCCAAGGCGGCAGCGGCGGCCAAAGCGAAGGCGGCCAAAGTCAAGGCGGCGAAGGCCAAGGAACTTGCTGCGGAGCGAGCGGCGGAAAGCCACATGCAGCAGGAGCCGATCACAATTCTAAACCATCCGATCGTCGGAGCGTCTGCCTCCGGTGGCCTTGCCCTGCCGCCTGACGGCTCCAAGAAAGAGGCCGACAAGATCGCCACGGTCGAAAAAGTAAAAGCGTTTATGGTCGTGTTTTCGCCAAAAATCAAGGGCGGAACGCTTTCATTGTTGGCGGCTGACAAAAAGACAAAGTGGAAGGCCAACCAATGGTACCCGGCCAAAGCCGCCAACCTGGCCATCAAGTGGAGGCCATCGTCATCCGCCGGCCTCGGCGGGGCCGCTCCAGTTCCCGTCGCCAAAATCACAATCAGCGCTGCCGGGGCACTCACGGTTAGCTGCGCCCCAGATTATTTCGGCCAGCATCGAGCCAAGCGGAGGGCTGTCGAGGGGATGGTTGTGGACGTGTTGCGGAAGGGAAACAAAATCGAGCGACTTCAGTTCCTGCAAAACGGCCCGCGGGAGGCAGCGGGCGTTGATAACCTTGGTAAGGAGTTGAGCCGCGTTTGCTTTTTGGGCAGGAACACCGCCGGATTTAGGGGGTGGCACTACCAGCCGCCTTCGCCAACCGCCGGCTTGCCCGAGGCCGTAATTGTGCTGGAGTCCATCACCCCGACAGCGGCCTTGAATCTGGCCTTGGGGCGGCCGCGCCGCTCCGTGGCGGCGAAACTTCCCGCGATCAGGTGGAGCAAGCCCAGGAAACACTGGGATCGCGTTACCAAGGATCTGACCACGGCGTTGTCCGACGCTCCCCGCCTTCAAAAGCCCCCTCCACCCGTGCAGGTCCTGAAACCTCTACGTTTAACGTTGGTCAAAACCGGGCTAGACAACAACTACGCGGGGTTGCTGAAGAAATTGGACGCTCTGGCCGCCCCAAGCGAGCCTTGGTTGAGCCAGATCCAAAGCTGGCTAGCAGACCCGCAATATTGCATTACGAACAGCCAACTGCAAGACCTCAAAGGCCTAAAAAAGAAAGGTTCCAAGAAGAATACCGCCAAGCTCAAGAAGCTGGAGGCCCTGAAGCAATTGACATCCGACCTGCGAAAATTGGAAACTGATTACCAGGCCCGCACGCAAAAGATTAAGGCCTGCCTGGCGGCCTTAGAATCGCTGAAAGAAATCCGCTTGCGGGTGGAACTTTACCCCGGCGGCCCCGTGCTCTTGCAGGTTACGTACCGGAAAAAGAAATAGCCCGGAAGAAATGAGGTGCCAACATGCATGATGATTTACCGGTGAAAAAGGCGCTAAACGGCCTACCCACCCGAACTGCGGGCCACTTGTGGAAGGCTTTAGCCGCGCCCTTATCGATTCTGGGTGCCTGGCCGACCGCGGGCTTTTTCCTTACCGTGATCGTACCACCGGCCGCAGTTCTCACCTCGGGTGCCGGTGCCTCCGCCGACGCGCGTTGGTACAACACAGGTGGCGGCCTGCCGTCGGGCCCTGCGCGATGGTATAACCTTAGGCAGCAGGCCGCCGCCCGGCCGTCCCGCACCCCCACTCCCACGCTAACCGCCCCTCCGTCGCTCCCCCCTCCGCCAGGTCAGTATTGGCCGGAGGCACCCACCTCCGTCCAATCCACGACCCAGCCGGTGATTCCCCCGCCGCCCGTCGCCCGGCCACTGGTAGTCTTAAACAAACCCATTTTCGAGCCGCCGCCCGCCGGCGGATTGTCCATCTCGGCTGGGCCGCCAGCGACGCGCCGTGTTTCCGCACGCGATGTTCTCCGCTTTCGAATTGCGTTCCCACCCACCACGCGGGGCGGCCTTCTTTCCCTGGGGCCAATTGGAGGTGGCGCGAAGCTGGTGGCTGCGGGCCGATGGATAACAGCCAAACCTGGCGCGGCTGTGGCTGTATTATGGAATCCACGGCCGTTTGCCGGCGTGTCTGCGAACACCGTTCGCGGCTGCATGATTGCCGTCGGCCCCCATGGCTTGCTGCGAATTTGTGCCGGCTCCAATCTTCCCGACAGTGGCCGGGCGGCATTGCGGCAAATGGTGGTGGACGTGAGGCTCAAAGGCCAGCGGACGGGAAGAATCCAATTTCTGGCCCACGGTCCGAGAAGCCGACACGCCCGGCTGGATGCGGGCGCGCGGCTACCCGCTTGGCTGCGGGATCCCAAGGCTAAAGGGGGGCCAGCCGACATGGCCATGGCCGTATCGTCGTTTGCTGGGGCTGGCGGATTAAATTTCCATCTGGCGGGCAGCGGTGAAAAAGTGGATGGTGGGGCCAGCGCGGTATGGATCAACCTCTTTCCGGGTGCCAGTTGGCCTGACGCCCCCAGCTACGGGAACCTCTGCGCCATACGCTTCGGGTTTGAGACCGGTGCCATCAGCAGCAATTACGCCCGGGATTTACACTTTGCGCTTTCGGTCCAGGCCGCCTGCCGCAAGGCGCGCCAGGAAACAGCCGCGGTATTGGCGGCTGGCACCGACCGGGAGCAACTCGACGCAATTAAGGTGCTGGCAAAACAATGGGACCACGTGTCTCGCCAGGCCGACCTGACCTTGAGCCGTATCAGGGCGCTCAAATCAATCACTCTCCGCGTGGAACTTTATCCCGGCGGCCCGGTGGTGGAAACCGTTGCCTTCAGCCACCGCGGGGCCGCCACGCAGCCGGCAAAGAATCCGGCGGCACCCAAGCCGACGCGATAGGAACATGGTAGAATTCAAAAAATAAGGGGAGTTGTTTATGCCCGAAGCCCAGGAACTTGTAGACCGCTTGCGTGATGCGTTGACCGCACGCGATCAATCCGTTACGCCGGAATTGCGCGATCTGGCCACGGCTTACGTGGAACTCTGCCGGGCCGTCAATGACCGCATCCGGCGGTGCGGACAGCTTTTGCGTCAGGGGCTGAAAACCGAGGCGGTGAATTTGGCCGAGGCGGATCCCAACCTGCTGGATCAACTAACCGCCCTGGATTTTCCCGAGCGGGACGCCTGGCAGCAATGGTGTGTTCAATACGGTTTGGCCGAAGCGCCGCCCCTGGACCTGGAATCTGCTGGGGCAATCAACGAAGCCTACACCGCTGTACAGCCCTTGGAGGTGCTCCTGGCCAAGCACCGGCGGCTGGCTCTGGCCATGGCCCCGTTGCCGCTGCGGCTGGTGGTGATGCGTGAAATTGCCAAAGCGGATAAATCCGCTAATTTTTGGGCCGATGATATACGCACCTTCGAAATCGCCCGGTTGGGGGAAATTCGTCGGCAATGGGCCACGGCCGCCGCTGATCGGCATCTGCCGGGGTTGCTATTAAATGAGCTTAGTTCCGGCCAATGGAGCGTGCCGATCCCCGGCGACCTGCTGCGGGCGGTAAAAGAGCGGGCCGGGGCGATTCAGGCCCAAGAGATGCAAAGCCAGTTGCAGCCGCTGCTGGCGGCGTTGGATACGGCCTACTCGGCCATGGAAGAGCAAAGTTCCCGCGATTTGCTCTTGCAATGCCGGGAACTCCTGGGGACGACCACCCCAGCGGAAGAGGTTAAAGAGCGTCTGGCGGCGGTGCAGGCGTGGCTGGACGGTTTGGAAAAGGCCCGGGCGGACCACGCGGAATTTGAAAAGGCCTGCGCCGGGTTGCAGCAAGCCATTGACAACGCCGCGGACAGCGATGCCATTCGCAAAGCCTATCAGGCCACCACGCGCTTCAGCGAGCCGCTGGCTGTGGAATTGGAGCAGCGCTATCAAGCCTGCCTGGCCCGCCGGGAGCGGCAGGCGGCGAGTCGGCGGCGGATGATTTATTTTGGATCAGCCGCCGCGGCGGTGGTGGTACTGGTAGCCATTGGTCTATTTACCTTTTTGACCATCCGCCGTCACGAAGCGGGCGGATGGGCCAGTGTGTTAAAGGCCGCCCGCCAGCGCGTGCTGGAGCAGGGGGATTTGGCGGATGGCCAAAAGGTGCTGGCCATGGTGGCCAAGGTTCCAACGGATGTGCGAAATGCCCCTGCGGTGGCGGCGGGCGTGGTAGAGCTGCAAAACGCGGTGGCCGCGGAAAAGCTCCGGGCCAAAAAATTCAACCTGCTTTTCGCCCGGGCCGATCACTGGGGCGTGAAAAGCGTCCGGGCCTTGGCTGCGATGCGCGCGGCTAAGGCCATCGCCCTTCGCCCCACGGAAAAAGCGGCGGTGGCGGCGTGGCTGGGCAAGGAGAACCTGTACCAGCAAAGCCAACAAGCCAAGCGCGATGCGGCGTTTAACCAGGCTGCCGCAGCGCTCTTTAAGCAAATGCGCCGGCGGCTCTCCAACGCTGCCATCGCCCGTAACCCCCAAGCGGTGCGGCCGAAACTGGCGGCCCTTTCCGCCGACGTGGGCACGCTGGCGGCCAGCCAAAACATTACGCCGTCGCTGTACAATGCGGAAATCACCTCGCTGCGGGCCACGCTGCACCGTCGCCGCGTGGCCTTGGCCAATGCGGTATCCGATGATCTGGATTATCAGGAAATTATGGATCCGCCGGCTTCCGTGAGCAGTTACGTGGCGGCGGTGGCCGGGTATGTAAAGGCTCATCCGGATGGAAAATTTATCACCTCCGCCAATACCCTGGTCGGCCAGGCTGCGGCGGAGCGGGCGGTGAGCGCCTGGAGCCATCTGGTACGAGGTTGGGCCGGCCGTATATTAAACCCCTATCGGGCCAGTGTGGCCGCCCGAATCGCAGCGCTGAAAAAATACCGGGCGGCGTTTCCCGATTCCCCCTTGAGCGCCGTTGCCCAAAGTTATCAGGCGTATTTGGTCAGCGGCCTGGCCGCCACCGGTGCCGGAGGCCCCTGGCGCGGCCCGCTAAGCCACGTACTCCACAACCGCCTGTTGCGCGGGCTGGATGTGCTTTCCACCACCGACGGGCGTACCTATTTTGTTCGTCCGGGTACCCAGGTAGCGGCGGGGGCGATGGGCAGTATTAAGATATATCAGTTTAAGGCCGTGCTTTCCGCGGATGGCAGCCAGACGCTGGTGGTTTTGCCAGTGGGGGTTGTGCTCAAATCCGACCGGCCAAAGGCCAGCCCGCAACGGATATTTACCCGCCGGGTGGAGCGGGCCATCGGCAACCTGCGCTTTGACCAGTGGGATACCATTGGGCTAAAGACCATGCGGCGGCTGAAGGCTTCACCCATGAACCCGGTGATCAAAGGCATTTTGATGTCGGATTTGATTATCCTGGATAAGCCGCTGCTGAGCCGGCACGATGCCCGGCAATTTACGGCTGCGGCGGGGCGGTTGAGTGATTTAAATTTAGAAAATATCAACTGGCTTAATCCCAAACAGCCTCCGTCGGGTCATCTGGTGCGTGGCGTGGGCGACGCGTTGACCAGATTGCCGGATCTTAAAACCATGCTGACAGGTATTACCGCTGCCGACCAGTCGCTGGCCCGTCACGTGCTTTTCCAGGCGGCGGCGCTGGGCATTTACACCGAGGGTGCGGCCAAGCCAACGGTGGCCTGTACCATAACGCCGCTCGATGGTTCCAGCGCCTGGGTGGTGGCGGGCGGCGGGGGCGCAGCACCGCTGGAAAAAATTGGCGTGTTCAAGGCTGGTCGTTGGCAGTTGGACAGCGACGGCGGCTCGGCCGTTACCAACGGCAGCTTGGTGTTTATCACCAGCCCGGGCAAGTAAGAAGCCTGGAAAGGAAAGGAATGTTACCATGGCTGAAGAATCTTTTTTTGTGCGTTCCCGCGGTAAGGTTACCGGGCCTTTTGATTTGGCCGGCTTGCAGCGGCTGGTGCGGCTGGGGATGCTTTCGCGCGTGCATGAGCTATCCGCGGATAAACAAAACTGGCTTCCGGCCTCGCGCACGCCGGGCCTGTTTCCCGAGGCCGGTGCCGCGGGCGTGGGGGCGGCCCACCAGTCGGCGGTAGTTGAAGAAGATTTTCATAGCGGCTATGGGATTGCGGAAAATCCGCCGCCTGCTGCGATGCCGATGGCGGCCAGCGTAAGCACTCCGACCACGCAATGCGTTTCATGCGGCGGAATTTTCCCAGCCGCCCAGGTTTATTTAGATCGTGGCCGCAACCTGTGCCTTTCGTGCTTCCAAAAACAGGCCGCCCCAGAAGAAAACGCGGGTGCAGACAGCAAGGCTCGCGGGAGCTATCGCGGGATGGCGGTGGCCTCGATGGTATTGGGAATTTGCGGATTGGTGATCCCTTTTCTGGGGCTAATTTGTGGAGTGTTGGCGATTGTTTTTGGGGCGCTGGCGACTCGCGGCAACAAGCGGCTGGGCAGTCGCGACGGATCGGGCATGGCGACCTCTGGACTTATAATGGGAATAATTTCGGTGGCGGGGTATTGTTGTTATCTGATTGTTATTTTGATCCTATTTATTATTGCGACGGTTAGGTAAAAGGGGTCAGGTACCTTTTCTTCAACATCGCGCCGAACATCAAGACTACGGCCCGGCTGATAGTTGGGCGGGTAAAACCCAAAGAGAATGCCAAGATCGGTGGCCCCGCCGCCCAGGGTATAGGCAACATATCGGCTTCCTTTCCGTTTCACACGGTTTTTAATACCAGCGAGGGTACGGGGAAGCCCACCTTTCTAAAGTCTGCCGTCAAAAAAAACTGAAAAATGGCAAAAGTCGAGCTTGGCGGTCGGCGTCTTCTTCCATGGCGGAAAGCAGCCGGTCGAGCGCGTCTTCCACAAATTCGCGTGGGGCGGTGCCAGCTTGGGAGGCGCTGCGCTCCCGCCAATCGATCTGACGGACCGCGTGGCAGAATAAGATTCCTTCGCCGGAGGTGCGTCCTCCTTTATTGGTAGCCACCGCACTCTCCGGGCCTGCGACCTGCAACGTCATTGACAAACCATCGATTGGTTGTATGCTCATTTTTTGTACGTGATCGCGTGCTTGCGCTTCAGCGATGCTTGCAACCTCGGGTTCCCGGCGGTAGCGGTGCGCGTGGCTCAGGGAAAGGACGGGAATAATGATTCATCAATTGCGCCCTATCGTGTTGGCAACAATGAGCTTGACATTTTGCACCCTGTTGTTGCGGCCCTGCCGCGGACAGCTTTTACTTGGCCCAGCGACGCGGCCGCTTGTGACCCGGCGCGGGGGGACGTTGGCGGCGACGGCCAATCTCAACAAGCGCCGAATCGCGGACTGGGCGAAGGTGTACGCTGCGGATGCGGCGGAAGCGGCGGCTCTTCATGCCGCTGTCATTTCCGCGATGAAGGCCGGCCATGCCAACGCCGTGGTGGCGGCGCACAATCAGTTAAAAATGGTGCAGGCCCGGATGGCCCAGGAGAAGGCCGAGCCGCCGTTTCCGTTCTATTTTCAACCTGCCAGTCCCACCTTCGGCCTTAGCCCGGAGGTGCTTGGTTTTGAGCAGGCCCGCAACAAGGCGGTGGCCGCCGCCCTGGCCCAATGGCACCAGGCCCAAATAGAGTTTAACCGGGCGGTGGAGGCGGCGGATCGGCAAAGGATTGCGCGGCTACAAGACCAGGTGAAAGCCGCCATGAAGGCCGGCCATGCTTCGGCGGTGGTTGCGGCGATGGCCCAACTTAAACAAGCCCAAGCGCAGCTCCAGCAAGTCCCGTCGATACCGCCCGGTGTCCCCTTTTCTTTCAGTCGGCCCGGCAACGCCCCCAATGGCAACGGCAACGGCGGTAACGCCAGCGGCATTGACCTTGGCAACGGCGGTAGTGGCGGCGGTGGTCCAGAGTCTTCCAACTCCTCTCCAAACGGGCCCAGTGCGGCCCCGCGCCGCGATTGGCCCAAAATGGTGCAACAGGCCAATAAGCCGGTGGCGGCGGGATCGGTCTTTTCGCTGGGGGCGGCTCTGCAGAGCGACCCACACCTGCTGGTGGGTGGGCGGGTGACTTGGCATCTGGGCACGGGCCTGGGGTTGGCGCTTTCGCCCCGGCAGCGGCTGGAGTGGCGGCGGTTGCGGCTGGCGATACGCCGGCATTTTCGGGCTATACGTCTGGCGGCCAAGCGGCGGGAAACCGCGGAATACCGCTATCAACTGGGCCTTTTGCAGGCGGCCAACCCCAATGCCACAGTCTGGCAGGTGGCTTGGCCGGTGAAACACGCGGAGCAAATTGAAAGGGCCAAAGTATCGCGCCTGGCCAAAAAAGAAGAGCACGCGGATATTAAGGCGCTGGCCAAGTGTTTTCGCGTGGCCCGGCTGCACGTGCGATTGGTGGGGTTAAAGGGTGTTGCGGTCCCCACCAGCGGACCGATTTACGGGGTTATTCTGGCGGCCCAACCGGTGGCCATCCATCCCCAGACGCCGGAGTTTTCGCTGCCGTCAGGTATCAGCCTGCGCGCTGCCGCCCTGGGGCCTATGGCCGCCTTGCAGTACGTACCGTTGCCGTTTCCGGGGTCGTTTTTCGGGAACGTGCCGCCCTTGACCATTCCTTCGATGGCGGTGGGGACGGAAAGGGTTGAACACATCAGGGTGCTGTATTGTGGCCGCTACCCGCATTACACGGGGCCTGGCGGCGGGGCCAAAAGTGGCCACGGCTACGTATTTATTCTCAAAAGCGGCGGCAAACTGCGTGCAACCAGCTATACCGTTGGCCAGTCCTATTACCACGCACTATGGGACGGGGTGGACTTTCCGATTGCCAAAGACATGGTGGTAAAGATTAAGCGGCAATGATCTTCGTAAAAGGGGTCAGGTACCTTTTCTTGGTCGTTCAGGCTGGCCGCGGAAAGGTAAACCGGTAGACGCCGGAGCCAACGGTACAACGCACCGTACCCGCTGCGCTGCCGATGTTCTTGATGCTTGGAGTCCGGCCCAGCGGCTCATCGGCTTGCCGCACCAGCCTGGCGTTGCCACAGGGCATGACCACCGTGGCGGCGGCATTGGCCGGAACGGTCACTTCCAGAGTGACAGTCTTGCCCTGCACCTTCCAATGCGAGGCCAGCAGGCCATAGGGGGTTTGCAGCGCGGCCTTCACCCAGGTGATGCGGCGGGCGGCGTCGGAATCGGCGGGCGGTAGCTGCGGAGCGATCAAGGCGTGCTGGTAGCCGGGGGCACGCTCGTCCATATCCAACCCCGCCATCCGCTGGTAGAGCCATTGGCCGATGGCTCCATACGCGTAGTGATTAAAGGAATTCATGCCTGGATCCTGAAAGCCTTTGTCCGGGGTCCAGCCGTCCCAGCGTTCCCAGATGGTGGTGGCTCCATTTTTAACCGGGAACAGCCAGGATGGATAATCTTCCGCCAGCAGCAGGCGGTAAGCAACATCCGTGCGGGCAGCGTCGTTAAGGACAAAAGTGAGATCTTTTACGCCTAAAAATCCCGTGGATAAATGCCAGTTGCGATTTTTCCAGGTGTTGGTGTAGCGGCCCTTTTCGATATCCAAAACCAGCCGTTGGGCGGCGGCCGGCCGCAGCTTGTGGGGCAGCAGGTCGAAGGCCAGGGCCAGCACGTACGCGGTCTGGGTATCACCCAGCACCCGCCCGGCGGGGGTAACATAGCGGTGAATGAATTCCTTTTGCAAGCGCCGGAAGAGGGTGGAAAACCGCGCTGCATCCGCTTTCTTTTTCAGCAGGGCGGCGATGCGCGAAAGCAGGCTGGCACTGTGGGCGGCGAAGGCCGTGGCGATAAGGTCGGGTGGGGTATGGGCGTCGTGATGCAGCCAATCGCCGAAGTTGTGGCGGGTATCCACATTGGCCGCGGCCAGCCACTTGCCGTAGCGGGCCATGTTGCGGTAGTGTCGTTCCAGAATACGTGTATCCCCATAACACCAATACATGGTCCACGGCACAATGATCCCGGCGTCGGCCCAGCCCGGCCCGCCGTCCCCGGCATTTTTGGCCAGCACATCCGGGGCCACCATGGGGTAGGTGCCCTGGGGGGCCTGGGCATCGTTAAGGTCGATCAGCCATTTGGTAAAAAACGCGGCCACATCAAAATTAAAGGCGGCGGTGCGGCAGAACACCTGGGCGTCACCGGTCCAACCCAGCCGCTCATCGCGCTGCGGGCAGTCGGTGGGTACGTCAATGAAGTTGCCCTTTTGTCCCCAGACGATGTTGTGTTGAAGCTGGTTGATAAGCCTATCGGAACATTCAAACGTGCCCGCGGGCGGCATATCGGAATGTACGACCACCGCGGCCAAGGCGTCGTCGGCGGGGGTGAAGCCGGGCATTTCCCGGCCATCGGGGCCACGTACGGTTAATTCTGCGTAGCGAAAGCCCTTGAAGGTGAAGCGCGGCTCAAAAACGCCGCCGGCTCCGCCGCCGACAATAAAGGTATCCGTGCATTTGGCCCGGCGCAGATTGGTGGTGTAAAGGGTGCCGTTGGGGTTAAGTACTTCCGCGTGGCGCAGGGTGAAGGTGGTGCCGGCCGGCAGACCCGCTGGTATTTTCAAACGCAGCCACCCCACCAGATTTTGGCCCAGGTCGTAAACATGCACGCCGGGCTTGGGTTGGCTGTAGCCCACGGAGGGCACCGTGGCAATGCGCCCGATGCGCGGGCCTGGCGAGGCCACCACGGCCAGATGGGATGCGTGGGCTTTGCCGCGCGCGGGCTTGGCCCAATCCAAAGCGGCCAGGGCAAATTCGGGTGGGGTTGCGGGAATATGCTCTAGACCTTCGACACAGGCCGTCCAGCGGCGGGCATCGAAATTAGTCGTGTTCCAGCCGGGTTGTTCCAGCCGGGCGTCATAGGTTTCGCCGTCATAATGCTCGGCCTCCAGCAGCGGTCCGGTGGCGGCCTGGAAATGGCTATCGCTGGCCACGGTAAGGGTGGAACCATCTTCCAATTCCACCAGCAGTTGCAAAAGCAGCGCCGGTGCCGCGCCATAGGAGGGATGGCCGCGATCGGACCAGCCGAGCCGGCTGGCAAACCAGCCGCGGGCGAGTTGTACGCCTAAGGCATTGCCGGCGGGTTGCAACATATTGGTAACGTCATAGGTCTGGTATTGCACACGTTTGGAATAATCGGTCCAGCCGGGGGTTAAATAATCCGTGCCCACGCGGCCGCCATTGATGAAAAGTTCGTAATGGCCCAGGGCCGCCACGTAAACCCGTGCCCGCCGTACCGTACCCGCCAGGTCGAAGACCCGGCGCAGCAGCGGGCAGGGGACGGGATTGCCATGGGCCAGACTAAGGCCGGAACTGATCCACCGGGCCTGCCAATCCGCGGGCTTAAGCAGGCCCATTTCCCAGAATGCCGGTTTGCTGTACGGACCAGGTTCCCCGCCGCTGGTCCAGAGGCGCACCTTCCAGTGGTACCGGCGGCCCGACTGGAGTGCCGGGCCATCGTAGACAACCTGCTGGCTTTGGTTGGTTGCAACCCGGCCGGAATTCCAGACGTTGGGTTGATCGGTATGAAGTTTTTCCAGGCTCTCAGCGACCAGTACCTGATAAGCTTTTTGCACCACGCCGTGCTGGCCAGGCCCGGCGCCAAGCTGCCAAGACAGCCGGGGCCTCGGTTCATCAAGCCCGATCGGGTTAGAGAAGTATTCACATTTAAGCCCATTGGGGGCCAGAGTATCGTAACTGGTTATCATTGTTGCACATTCCCATGTTAATGCCGCCACACCACCCGCCTGAAGATATGGCCAACCGCCGCCTGGTGCAACCCAAAAAAAGGGGTCAGGTACCATTAATTTGACAGGCTGGCCAAACCGGTTATCCTCGCAGCCATGGCACGCGCAAAACGCAGGTTTGTCGGCAATCAAGTGTACCATGTGCTGAACCGGGGCAATGGTCGGATCGGTATTTTCAGCGCTGCGGAAGATTACCAGGCATTTGAGGCGATTTTACGCCAGGCCGTGGAGCGTTTTTCCATGCCCCTGTGCTGCTATTGTCTGATGCCCAACCATTGGCACCTGTGCGTGTGGCCGCGGCAGGGGCAGGGCGAAGATGTTTCCGCGTTCATGCAATGGTTGACGCTCACGCATACCCGTCGCTGGCACGCCTGCCATGGCACCACCGGCCATGGACATTTGTATCAGGGGCGCTTCAAGTCGTTCCCGGTGCAGGGCGACGGACATATTTTAAAGGTTTTTAGATATGTCGAGCAAAACGCTCTGCGGGCCAAGCTGGTGTCCGCCGCGGAGAACTGGCCCTATGGCAGCCTCTGGCGGCGAGAGCACGTGCCGTTGGCGGACCGGCCCTGGCTTTCTGATTGGCCGGTGCCCCAACCGTCGGACTGGTTGGAATCGGTGAATCGAATTCCCGATGCCGCCCAGTTGGAGGCCTTGCGTCTGGCGTCGCAGCGCGGCCGGCCATTTGGTTCGCGGGCATGGACCGTCGATACCGCGTCTCGTCTGGGCCTGGAATCATCGCTGCGTTTGCGGGGTCGTCCGCCGCTTAAACGATCCGCCGCCGCTGCATTGGAAGTCGATTTTACCCCCGTTAAAGGTACCTGACCCCTTTATTTTTACGGAGCTGCCCCATGGCCAATCAAACAAAACCCAAGAAAGCGTTCCCCCAAGATGCCATGCTCTCCCGGTTGCTGCACCTGCAATTTTCCTTTGCGCCGGCCAAGATACTCAGCTCCGCGCTGCGGTTGAAATTGTTTTCACACATTGCCGCGGGGCACCACACCGCCAAGGCCATCGCCCGGGCGGCCCACACCGATGAACGCGGCACCCGCATGGAACTGGATGCTTTGGTAGCGCTAGACCTGCTGTCTAAACGCGACGGGACGTATCGGCTCACTCCCCTGGCAAGCCGCTATCTGGTGCGGGAAAGCCCGGATTATTTCGGTTCCATGCTCGAACAAGACGCGCTCTGGAATGCCTGGACGCCGCTGGCATCGGTCCTTCGCACCGGGCGACCCTACCACAGGGTGGAACAACGGAAAAAGGCCGAAAGCTTCTTTCCCGCTCTGGTCCGCAGCTTGCACATCATGAACCGCGGGCCGGCCCATCGGGTGGCCGAGTTGTTGGGCGCTGGAAAAACCCGCCACGGACTGCGCGTGCTGGATGTGGCCTGTGGCTCGGGCGTATGGGGAATTGCCGTGGCCGAGGCCGATTCCACGGCCCGCGTTGTGGCCCACGATTTTCCCGGCGTACTTGCGACCACCCGCCAATACGTGCGCCGTCACGGGGTTACCAAACAATTTGAATTTCTGCCCGGCGATCTTCGCGCGGTCGATTTTGGCCAGCGGAACTTTGACGTGGCCCTGTTGGGCAATATCGTGCATTCCGAGGGTGAACGCTCTTCGCGTGAACTCTTGAAGCGGCTGCACCAGGCCCTCAAGCCCGGTGGATGCGTGGTGATTATCGACATGATTCCCAATGACCAACGCACCGGTCCGGCGTTTCCGATCTTTTTTGCCCTCAACATGCTCGTCAATACCACCCAGGGCGATACCTACACGCTATCCGAGTACAAGCAATGGTTTGCCGCCGCGGGTTTCCGGCAGGTACGCAGTGTCGAAATTGGCTCACATTCGCCCGTCATCATCGCCATGCGAAATTAAAGGTACCTGACCCCTTTATTCTCCCAATATCCCCTCCCATGCCGCGCCTAACACAAGCCCATGGAGCAGAGTACAAAATCCAGCGGCGATTACTGGGTTCCCATCGGATCTCCGTTTTTAACCAATCTGGGCGGACGGCCAATTCCGACCGACGCCCAACTCATGCTCGAATACCTCACCAATGATCTGGCGTATACCTGCGCCAATTGGAATGCCGCCGCGGTAGCCAGGGTCCGTTTGCGTCTCTATGCCCAGCACGGGCCGGATCAAAAACACCGCCGCCCATTTCCCGCCCGGCCAGTGGAGGCCGCGGAACTGCGGCGCCTCAAGGGCAATCCGAATCTCGCCGGAAGGCTCGCCCGCGTCGACGATATCGAGGAAATCACCGATCACCCCATTATCAATCTCCTGGAACGGGATAACGACGGCCTCAACGGCTATCAGCTTCGCTATATGACCGGCGTTTACATGGAAGTGTTCGGCGGGGCGTACTGGCTGCTCGAACCCGGACTCTTTGAGCCGGTCCGACAAATCAAAATACTCCCCACCCAACGCGTGATGCCGCTGCGTGATAACGACCTGGCGGTGGTGGGCTACAAATATATGCCGGCCCTGCAGGGCAACTGGCTTACGCTGGCGAAAAACAACGTGCTGGATTTTCGTTTTCCCGCGGTGGAAGACCCGTACGGCGGCCGCCACGCCCCGCTGCGTTCGGCCTACATGCAGGCGGAACTGGCCAGCAAATACAGCATGTATCAAAATGAGTTGCTCGATAACCGGGCCCGCATCGACGGCACCTTTGTTCCGCAGGAACACATCACCCGCCAGGAATCTCGCCGGGCGGAAGAATTGTGGAACCAGAAATTCAAACGCGGCGGCAACGGGCGCATCCTGGTGGCCGAACAGGCCGGTACCTTCGTGCCCGCACGTTACCCCCCGACCGATCTTGGCCCCTTGAAAATCAGCCAGGAAAGTCTCAAACGCCTGGCCAACGCCTTTGGGGTGCCCGAGGCTCTGCTCTCCAAGGATTCCACGTATGCCAACATGCAGGCGAGCTTAACGCTTTACGCCCGTAACACAATTTTGCCCCGGGTCTTAATTCTGGAACAAAAACTCAATGAAATGCTGGTATCGCGCTACGGACCGCGGCTGTTTTTAGCGGCGGAAAATCCGGTGCCGGCGGATGAAGCCTTCGAGCTGGAAAAGGTGCAAATCGCCATCCAGGCCGGTGTGCTTAGCCCTGATGAAATCCGGACGGTGGCCGGCTTTAAGCCGCTCCAGGGTGGCAATACGTATACCAATCCGTCACGCCAGGCCGGGCAAATCACCGCGGCACCCGCCACGGCTACGGCCACGACGGCGGATCCCGGCCCGCCGGAGGGAAACGCGCCCGGCGGCTCGGCCGCTTCCGCCGCCGTCAAGCTGCTCGTAACCATCAACCGTGCTGTGGCCACCGGCAAACTCCGGCGGTCCGTGGCCATCAACCTGCTGATGCGCCAGCTCGGTATGGATGCCGCGCAAGCCCGCCGCCTTATCGGCCGCCGCCGTAAACGCCCCCGCTTGGCACCCGCCAGAGTGTCGACAGAGATTAAAGCCGGCCCGTCCCTGGTCAGCGAAAACCCGCCACCTCCGCCACCACACACGGCCGGGGACGCAGCCACAGCGCCCCAGGCGCCAGGCTCCGCGGCAATCCAAGCCCAGACCCTGAAAAATTCGAGGGAGGCCAACGGTGAATGTCCCGATGATACGCAAATCGTTTGAAACCGAAATTCTAGATGTGGCTCCGGGCCGGCGTGAAGTGGTGGCGTGCATATCCACCGCCGCCATTGACCGCGACGCGGAGGTGGTATTGCCGCACGGCCTGATTAAAAAGCATTATGGCGGTCTGACGGTGTTTTACGACCACGATACCGCCAAGCCGCTGGGCGTTACCCAGTGGGTGAAGCAAGCGGATGGTCGGGTGCTGGCCAAATACCGCGCTTCCGATAAAACCCAGTTGGCACGGGATATGTTCGCTTTGGCCCAGGATGGCGTGTTGAAAAGTTACAGCATTGGTTTTTTGCCCCGGGCCTATTCCGCCCCCACCCCGGAGGAACTCCGGTTGCGACCCGAATTAAAAGATGCCCGTCGGGTTTATCGCCAATGGGAACTGCTGGAATTTTCTCTGGTGGGCATTGCGGCCAATCCCGAGGCCACGATGCTGGCCATCAGTAAAAAGGTAAGCCCGCAAACTTGGGCGGTATTGGGTGCTTTGCGCCAATCACCCAGGGGCATAACCGCCCAGTCGCGAAAAGGCCGGCTCGGCGCTACGGCCACGGGCGATGCCGGGCCGTCCGGTGCGCCGATGGCGCGGTCCATCAGTGCCGCAGAAATCGCTGGGGTGATCGCCTCGCGGCTCAACCGCTGCGATATGGATGATGTGGTGGGGCGCGCCTTTGACGTCGTCGCCGGCCGCCTAAATTAAAGGTACCTGACCCCTTTATCTCGTATGCCCCATCGCCCGATGCAGTTCCAGCATCGTCTGGGCCACCGGCGTGAGGTTCAAGCACGGCGAGGTTGTCGGCTGGGCCAAATCCAGCAAGGCGTATTGATCGTGCTCTTCCGTATTAAGCGAGCCAAGCAGGGTGTCAATGGGGCCTTTGAGCGCGGCATACCAGGCCAATTCCGGTTGACCTAAAAAATCGTCGCGCAGTACCGCCAGCACCCGGGGCGGGGTCAGAAAATGTTCCGGCAAGACCTGCAATTCCTCGTGCAATTCCTGAAACAGATGCCTCAGCAGAAAATCCGTATCCAAGGGGTGGCCCGCGACTTCCGGGGCATCCAGCACGCCGCCGAAAAGATGAACCCGCCCCGGATATGCCGCCACCGCCTGGCTGCGCACACCCAAAATGGCCCGCTGGTCGATGGTCAGCAAAATACTGTTGCCCAGCGCCGGGCTGATGGCGTCCGGAGCATTAACCAAAAACCAGGCCCGATCGCGCATGGCGGTTACCAGAAACGTTTTGTAATCGGTGCATGAGAGCGAAAGTTCCAGCCGGTTGTTACGTACCGCGACCGTCCGCAGCTCGGCCACCAAACCGTTGTAGAGTATGCGGTTGGAATGGCGGGCATCAGCGCAATACGCATCCCAGCGCTGCTCAATGTAATCGCCGACCTCGCTGGAGATTGGCCGCGGTTGCGGATCCCACCTGATCGTGATTTGATCCGCGGTAAATGGGCCACGGGCTAAGATGTCCGGCGGCTTTGCCATGGCGCGTATTCTACCGTCGGAACCGAAATTGCCAAATCTCCAAAAGCCGCCATTTTTGGCGATAACCCGCGGGAATTCGGTTATCCATGGAGCGGGGAAAAGATTTATCGATATTGATGGCCGCCTATAGACCTTACGGAGGTTATCTATGGACGCGGTACTGGAAAAAGTCGCAATAACGAAAATTTCTGCCGATCCTGGCAACGTGCGGAAGCACGGGGCGAGGAACTTGGAGGCGATCAAAGCCAGTCTGCGGCGATTTGGCCAGCAAAAGCCGATTGTGGTGGATGCCAACAACGTGGTGCGGGCCGGGAACGGCACGCTGGCCGCGGCTATTGAGCTGGGTTGGAAAGAGATTGCCATTGTGCGTACCCAGCTTGCGGATGCGGATGCGGTGGCGTATGCGATTGCGGACAACCGCACGGCGGAACTGGCCGAGTGGGATGAACAAGCTCTTTCCGCACAGCTCGCGGCGATGGATGCCCAATTGCAGGATGCGGCCGGGTTTGCCGATGGAGAACTGGCCAAGATGCTGGGTGACTTGGAGGAGATGGCGGCCGGGGAAGGTGCGGCCCAGGCGGTGCCGGAGCTATTTGAGGTCGCGGTAAAATGCCGGGACGAGGCGGATCAGCGGGCCTTGTTTGAGCGGCTCAAGGCGGAAGGGCGGGAATGTCGGGTGCTCACACTTTGACGGGGCGGCTATGCCAAAAATTGAATCCATTGTTTCTACGGCGATTGCGGAATCTTTTCGCACGGCCCAGGTGCGTGGCATGTTTGACTTGCCAGAGGAAAAAACCAGCCACGAACGATTTGCCGTAGAGGTGCCTGCGGCTGGGGAAGACTGGCAGATTGGTCTTATTGTCGGCCCCAGCGGCAGCGGGAAATCGACCGTGGCGCGGCAGGCGTTTAGCGGGCCGGAGTGTTTATGGGCAACCTTCCAGTGGCCTGCGGCTGCGGCGGTGGTGGATGGCTTTCCCCAAGAGGTGGATATGCGGGAGATCACGCTGGCATTGGCGGCGGTGGGGTTTTCCAGTCCGCCGGCGTGGTTGCGACCAATCCATGTTCTCTCCCAAGGAGAACAGTTTCGTTGCGAACTGGCCCGGTTGTTGTGCCAGGCAAAAGCGGGGCAGGTGGCGGTGATGGATGAATTTACCAGCGTGGTGGATCGGCAGGTGGCCAAGGTTGGTTCGGCCTCCGTGGCCAGGGCGGTGCGGGGTCGGCCTGGGAAAAAGTTTGTGGCGATCAGTTGTCATTATGATATTCGCGAGTGGTTAGAGCCGGACTGGGTGGTGGATATGGCTACGTGTACTTTGGCCCGGGGGCGGCTTTGTCGGCCCGGACTTGAGTTGGCGATCCACCGGTGCGGGAAGGAACTTTGGCCCATGTTTAAGCGTCATCACTATTTGAGCGGGAACTTGCCTATGGGTTGCCGGTTTTATGTGGGGGTAATTGGGGGCGAGCGTGTGGCGTTTGCCGCGGTCGGGCCTCAGATGGGGTACGCGGGCTATCGGCGTTTTAGCCGGGTGGTGGTGCTGCCGGACTATCAGGGGATTGGGGTTGGCGGGCGGTTTCGCGACGCGGTGGCCGAGATCGAGCAAGCGACGCCTGGCGTGCGGCGACTGTCGCTGGTGACCAGCCATCCGGCGATGATCCGCAGCTTGGCCAATTCCCCACGGTGGCGGTGTTCCCAGGCGGGTATGGCGACCGACGGGGTGGCCCACACGGCCCGGCAGAGCAGAATGACGGTTTCGTTTGTTTATAACCACAGGGGCGCACTTGTTGCGCGGAGGAGCAGTGATGGCCGAAATGACAAAGCCTGAAAAAAAGGAACAATCGCAGCAGGCCAGGCGGGTGGAAACATTGGCGGGTACCGGTGCCACCGATGACGAAATTGCCCTGCAAGTGGATATGCCGGTGGAAAAATTACAACGCAAATTCGGCCCGGTTTTACGCCGCGCCCGATCCACCTTTAGGGTGCGTCTGCGTGCCCGTCAGGTAACATTGGCCTTGCAGGCAAAGGGCGGCGAACGCATGTTGCTGTGGCTGGGTCGGCAGTATCTGGGCCAGAAAGAATCTCCCGCCATCCCGGCGGATAACGCCGGTGCCGCCGGTAAGGTCTATATCGGCGTACGTATCGATGACATATAAGCCAGATCGAACCGCTTTGGCACAACCGCTATCGGCGGTGGGCCGGCGATTCTGGCCGGAACGCTGGTTTCGCGGTCATACTCCCGGTGCGTCGTTGGCTTGGCGTACAAGCTGGAAAAATAGAGGCAAATACGTACTGGCCAGGCAAAGGCTGGGGATTTCGCCTGGCTTTCACCATGCCGCCACCCTTTTTGGATCTACCAGATCAATGTTTCCAGGAAGTGTCGCTCCTTTTCCAGATCAAACGCTTGCAAAATGGGCCAAAGCTCGAGCCTTAAAACCTCGCTTGCAAGAAAAACGATCTCCCATATTTTTTAGAACTTCCGCAAATGTGCCCGGCAAACCACGAGAAACTGGTTACACCCGTGTACGCAGGCCCAGGCAAGTATCTGCCTGCGCCGTCAGCCAAGAAAGAGCTAAAGACTATAACGAAAGGAAAGTCGCCAGCGCTGAAAATTGCAACCAAGGACTACGCTGCCAGGTATAATATCTAAGAGGCTTTGAAATCACCAGGCGCGGGTTAAAATTGAGTATAAATAATCATGGAGAACAGCCGTGGCTAAATTATCCAAACGATTTACAGATGGCATGACCTTCGGCGAAGCCATGCCAATAACCGGATTCGAGAACCCACGCCTGCAGAAGGGTTACGAGCTTGGCAAAGCTGGTCGTCGCCTGTCAAAAAAGCAAAACGATGACCTCATTCTACTCTGCGGTTATTTGCTAGGCGTGCTCGAGTTTGAAAAGAAGCAAAAATCACATGGCTGACAAACCTGAATTACCAAACCGATTTACCGACAGCATGGTGGTTGATATTCTCCACCCATCTCAAGTCACGGCACCGAGTTTCAAGGCGGGGTACAAAACAGCACTCGCTGGTAAGCCGGCCAATAAGGAGAAATTACAAGATTTGGTGTGGAAATGCGGCTACGAAGCTGGTGTCGCGGAGCGTGAGCATCCCACAAAGAAACGCGCCACAGAACCATGAAAATTACTTTTAGCGGCGCTCAAGAAGAAAGAGAAAGCCAAAATACGAAATTGCTCGGCACAACCTCCCAGAGCTTGCCGGTAGTTCCGGGAAGCGTGTTGCGCGTTGACATATATTAAAGCGACCTGCCCAGGTGTTTTTTAAGTATCAGGCCAAATGAGGTCCCGCGCTTCAGTTGCGTTTTCATCATTTGAATCGCGGTGCACCTATTCCCGCTGATGCCATCGGTAAAATTGGTACAGCGCGTATTTTTCAGGTGTTAAGTAACACTCCAGCGTTGTGCCAGGTTCACTCCACCCCCACCCCGCCCCTCTCTCGCGCAGCGCCCGTCTCCTGCCTCCTGTCTCCTGTCTCCTGACTCCTGACTCCTGACTCCTAACTCCCAACTCCCAACTCCCAACTCCTAACTCCTGCGGCCACAGCCGCCAATCGGGACTGACCGCTCTTGGCTCGTCGGCGTCTGAAAATCGTCCCCGCCGTTGCCCAGTATGCGTTTTTTGGGGGGGGCGGGCATCTTGCCCGCCACTTCCCGAATTTTTGTATTTTGACATAGGTAGGGCGATACGACCGCTCGCTATCCGCAGTGATAATCCGGGGCCGTCACGTGCGTGAGCAAGCTTAAGACAATCTCTTCCGGCGCACCCTAAAATTACCGGTGAAAACGGGCCTGCCCAAAGCAACCCATACAATAAGCCTTCCCCCGTTCTCAGCTTCCACCCGCACGCCAACACGTTAACAGCCTCGCCCCATAGCCGCCTTAGCTGGCCACGTCCGCCCGTGCCCCCCCTCGCAAAGAACCTGAGAAACTTAAAGCACCCTGAGATATTTACCGGCGTCCCCCGCCGCCACAGCCGCTGCCACTCCCATCTCGCGCAGCGCCGCCCGCCGCCCGCTTCCATCGCCAGATCCCTTACCGCTCCTCAAATCCATAATTGTCAAACTTTAACGTCCGACAATTTTCGCTCACCGCACGCACAGTCTTCTCCGATGCACCTTCCGCCAAATCAGCACGAATTTCGATCGTGATTTCGACGTTTGTTCCGACCAAGCCGGTCAGGTGTTGAACAACCTCCTCGGCAATCCGTGCCGCGTCGCGGCCGAGCCGGAGTGGTTCTACCCTTACCACCCCGTGGAAACGGCGGAGTGCGGGTGCTGTGGCTGGCGCAGCCAAGTCGCCACCAATCTGGTGAGGTGCGCTGCCGTTAGCCGCGGGCCCGGGTGGCGGGATGCCGGGAACCGATGCCGTTGTTGACGCTGCTTGTCGATCAGCCGCAAGTTGGGCTGCAGCAGCTTCAGGTTTCACCAGCAGAGCACGATCATCCGCGATCACGCGGATTGATTGTCCGGCGCGTAATCCTTGATAAACTTTGCGCTGTTCGTCCCAGCCTTCCGCATAGGCAAAAGTCTCCGTCTGCCACATAAGACTGGCAACGCCTTCCTGGATGGCCGCAAACAGCACCTGCTCATCCCGAAGCCTGGGCAGATAAAGATAGCGGGCCATGTACTCGGCAAGCTCCTTAACGCCCACATGGTTCCCCGCCCACAAAGGAATGCGATCCAGTGCCATCCTCAGCCGCACCGCACCCATTTGCACCAGCAGCGATTCTTCGTTCTTGAGCTTCTTGGCCGCACGCCCCGCCAAGCTCTCCTGGCCCTGCAGTTTCAACCCTGCCCAGGATACCTCGCCTTTCGGATCGGCCTGGCTTGCGACCAAAAGCCATTGATACGCCTCGGAGATTCGCAAATCGACCGCTTCGTCGGCGTTCTTCTTCCTCGTCTCGGCCTGGCGTTTCTGGAATTCATCCAGATTCAATGTCGCGTGTTCGTCCCCGATAGACGACCACGCCAGGTACTGCCGTACCGCCTGTTCCAGTTCGCGCAGGCGGTTTGTATCGCCGGCAAGAAACACTAGCGTATTCCTGTAGTTTCGCGGTGACGTGCCCCGCGAATTGAGAATGGCCTCCGCCTCCCGCCGTGCCTCGCTCGTACCGTTCTCGCCCTTGGAATGTGGAAACTCCGGCCCCAAAATGACCAGACGGGCGTTCTTCTCGTCGGGAATGTCACTGCTTTGCACGCACGCATGGACTTTGGAGAAATCCTCCCGGAAGCGGGCTTGCTCCCGCAGACGTTTGATAATCTCGTCGGAAATTTGGTCATCACTTAATTGCCCGGCCCGGTCTTCGGCCAGGCGCGTTACCGTCCGCTGTGTCGAGTACCAGTAACGCTTGCCGTCCACGTATAGGTACGTGGCCCTGTCTGTCAGCCGCCGCAGCGCATCGCCGAAGGTCGCGACAGCCTCGCCCGGCTGCACGCAGCCCAGTTTTACGCGGCGCTCTTCAATGCCGCGATTGGCCGCGCGCAACGTGGGGGCCGATCCGATGTAAATGGTGCGGGCCACGCGCCGGCAAGCCGAATATCGCCCCAGATTGGGGTTATCCCGATCCAGAGCCAGCGGCAGGCAGTGCGGTCCATCAACATCTTTTTCAATGACGGGAACCCATTGGTCATCAAGATAGCGGGTTAATTCAAATTGTACGCAAGGGTCATCAATGGAGACGCTGGCGGGCATAATCAGCAGATTGCCGTCCTGGCGTTCCCACAGGGAGTGTATCACCGCCGCCATCAGGCGCAACACACCGCGCGTACGCTGGAACTTATCCAGCGTGGACCAGTCGGCGAAGAGGCGGTCAAAAAGCTCCGGATGAATGGGGTACGCCATTTTTATGCGGCGTTCATAATCCGCCTCGCGGCACTCCATGGGGAATTCCTGGTGCTGGCTGCCGTACATTTCCACAAAAGCACGCGCGACCGCATCACGGGCGGGGAACTGGTCCACCGCCATGGGCTGAAAAAGTCGCCTGCGGACAATTTCAAAGCCCTCATCCGGACTGGCAGGCCGCCATGAAGATTCAACGCGGCCTACGGCATTTTTCAGTCGCGCCAGGGCCGCTCTTCCCCAATCGCCCCCGACTTCATTCTCAGAAGATGGAATGCTCACCACCAGCATGGTTTGTCGGGCGGATTTGGCCGATTCGCTTAGCGTCTGCGCAAAGGTAAATTGCGTATCAAATGAGCCGGCGGGAAGAGAACTGCCCTCATGAAGCTGCCGGGCGTAGGCGACCCATTCATCGATGAGAATCAAACAGGGGGCATACCTATTAAAGACTTCCTTCAGCCGATCACCCGGGTTGGTGGCCTTTTCGTCATCCTCTTTCAGCAGGTTGTAGCCTTCCTTGCCACCGAGTTGCCAGGCAATTTCCCCCCACAGGGTGTGAACCAGCGCGCCGTCGGGCTTTTTGCTGGGCCGGCCCGGGGAAATTTTAGTACCCACCAACACCGCCCGCTTGACGTTGGCGGTAATAGGGGTTCCAGATTCTTTAAGCAACATTTCAATCCCCGGCAAATCCTGTGCCGGCGTGCCCGAAAAAAGATGGTACAGCGCCAGCATGGAGTGGGTTTTACCGCCCCCGAAGTTGGTTTGTAATTCCACCACCGGATCACCACCTTTTCCGGCCAGGCGGCTGATGGCTCCCTTGAGCAGTTGCTCGAGCCCGTCAGTAATAAACGTGCGGCGGAAAAACTCTACCGGATGTTTATATTCGTCCGAGCCTTCCTTGAGATAGACCTGCCAAAGATCGGCGGCGAATTCCGCCTTCTGATAATTACCCGAGGCCACATCCTGATGCGGTGTAACCACTTCGCGCCAAGGCTTGAAATTGCCGGCGGGCGTGCCTTCAACCGGGGCAATCGAGACCTTACGCGTTTCGTTGCGCCTCTGGTCTTCAAAGCGCACGCGTAATAATTCGGTTTTCATTTTTTCAATTTCCCCGGATTGGTCGGCGGAAACGGCGGTAAGCAGGCGGCCTACAGAGTCCAGGGCCCGGTAAGCGTCATCAGTACTAAAGGTGTTCTGGTGCGCCCACCTGTTGCGCGTGTCGCGCAGTTCACTCACCAGACTCCGTTCCGCGTGGCCGAGGATCTTGCTGAAAACCTGATTCCACTGATCCCATATCAGCGTCAGAAGTGCCTGGGTGTCCATGTCCAAGGGGCGTTTCATACGGGAAAAGAGCCGGTCGTTGCCGGGAGCGGACTGGCGGGCGATTTCAAACCATTTTTCCCCGTGGGCATTAAGCATTTCACGTTCGACAAAGGGTTTGAGGCCGGCATTAAGCAATTCCAGGCTTTTTCCGACACGTTCATGATTGGTAATCGCCATATTTCCGTCTCCGGGGTTTGTAAATCCAACCCATGCCCTTATTACTACCCTTATTTAAGGGTATTACTACCCTTATTCAGAGCTGTTTTCTCCCAACGTGCTCCAGCACCGTGTCCGAACGACCGTAGCTCGCCAGCCCCTTTCATCTGCCTGAGGATATTCCGAATCCAATCACGCCCCACCGCGGGGCAAGCCCGCTCCAAATCCGCTACGCGAAAGCTCCCCTGTTGGCGATAAACTGCCTGTCGCACCAATTCTGCTTTAGCCCCGGGCGGCTCCGCTGTTTCTCCGACACGCTGCTCAAATTCCTGGTAAGCCTCCTGGAGAATCCATAAGACATAATTGATAAACGGCCAGGGATTGTGTCGCCCTTCATGCCAGCCCTGGGAACTTTGTTCCAGCGTTTCGTAATACCGCTGCTTGTTCTGCTCAACCAATCGCTCCAGACTGATATATCTGCCGACTCCGGCCCCGGCATGGTAGGCCTGTTGGAGCATGAGCAACCTCGACACCCGTCCGTTGCCGTCGCGAAATGGGTGAATGCATAAAAAATCCAGTGTAAAGCCCGCCAGGATTATCAGCGGATTAACTCTCCGATCGCGCAGCAGACTCTTCCATCGTTCAACGAGCTCTACCACCGCCTCTTCAGTCGCCGAGCCGGCTTCCACCGGCATGAACCGTACACGGCTATGGCCGTCCGCAAATCGTTCAATAATCGGTTCGGTCTTTTGTTTGTATTGGCCGGCATCCGAAATATCGCCGCGCGCCAACCGATGCAATTGGCGGATGTTCCATTCCGTCACCGCCAGCGCTGCGCCTTGGCTATGGATCAAATCCAATGCCGCTCGGTATCCGCATACTTCCTCCTCATCACGGTCCTTCATTACGGGCGAACCGAACACCAGCGTCGCGACCCGTTTCTGATCCACCTCCACCCCTTCTATGCGATTAGACGACACAGCGCTCTCGATCATGGCGTGCTCGCGCAGCACCCTAAGCCGCTGGGGTGATTGCCGGGTAAACAATTCCTGTTTCCCCAGGGCCACCCCCAAATCACCCACGAGCCATGTGCTGGCTAGGGGCACAGTGGCCGCCGCATCAGAAAATAAGCGCAGCGTCATCATCAGAACATCCTCTCCTGTGTTTGCGGCGTCGCAGCCGCCGCACGCGCCAGTCTGCTGATCTCCGACCAGGCTATCACCAGGCTGTTATACGCCATCCCCTCCCGCGCCCACTTCTTCCGCTCGCACATATTGTACAGCCGATAAGCCAGATCACGCGCCGGCTCCCCACCACCCCCGAGTTGCCGCACCAAATTCGCCGCCGCCGATTCGCCCTCATTTTCCAACGCCCTTATCAAATGCTGCGTAATTTCCCAATGCACCCGGTGCTTATCCGTGCCGGGGTTCCAATCCGCCCGCAACTCACTGCGCTTTAGCAATTGCACCTTGCCCGCTCTGGCCGCAACAATGCCCGCATCCACCAACCCGTTAACGGCGGTGTTTTTAGCCCGGCTAAGTGTTTCCGCTTCGCCGAACGGTCCTGCTTCCATGCCAAATTGTTCAAACCACGCCACCGCCCAGCGGGTCTCCGCGTCAAATTCGCCTTCCTGCTCCGCCAAAACTTCATCCAGCATCTGGTTGATAATTCCCAAGGCCGTCCGCACGGACATAGATGAACCATCCGCCTCCATGACCTTGGCATAGCGTGTAAATATCGCCATGCCGGGGCCAATCGACGCCTGAGCCAAATCCACCGGTGCAATGTTACCGGCCTGCAAATAGTGGAGGGCACCGGGGAGCTCGCCCTTAAGTGCGGCGAGAAATTCACGGCGCGTGGCCACGGGTGCATCCGCGGCCCGCGGCCGGCAGGCAAGCACAATGGAGGAAGCCAGGGCGTTGGTTCCCGAACCAACCATCCGGTTGCCAAGCTCCGTACGCATCGGCCAGGTGCCGGTAATGGCAAAACCCGAATCAATCAGCCCGGCCAACATGGTTTCCCACCCGGTGGAGGCTTGAGAAGTAAACGGGGGGGTGGGCGTCCCGCCCGCCCGTGGTTCCTGTTGGGCTGGAACCTCAAGGCCCGGATTATCCGCGGTGGGTTGAGTTGATGGTGTTTGAGTTTGGCGGCCAAGCTGGCCGCCCCCCATCTCGTCTTCGCAATCTTCCGATTGCTTAAACGCATAAAAAACTGTCATCGGATATTCCGCCGGCTGAACTTCCCGCATCCGATGAAAAGCCTGGCCCAAGCCACTCTCAAAAAATTTCTGGGCCTTGTGTTTATCGCCGCCATGCCGGTACGGCGTTGCTATAAGTTCCTCCGCCTTGGGCGTAAGAAGCGTCTTAAAAAGATCCGGATAAATATCACCCAGCGACCGTCGGAGCCACACGTAGAAAAAATCACTTAAATCCGCATAGCCGATGTTGTCATAATAGGGTGGGTCGGTGGAGATCACGCTACCTGTGCTTCCAGGGGCGACAGCACTCCGTTGGACGACGTTGGCCTGTGCCCCGGCCGGAGATCGGGCCACCGTTTCAGCCACCCATTCAAGGCAGGCATTCCAGTTCCCAGTTGAGCCGCTAAACGGGCAGCATTCGGCGTAGTCCCAGACCATGGGGAGGGCTTGCCGTCCGAAGGTGTTGCGCATTTTTTCCCCGGACGAGTGCCAAGAACACAGGTTCGACCAGTAGTCCGTGCATTTATCCACCGCAAACGCCAAATACGTCGCCACGGCATCAGCGTAGGCCTTGGGATCGCCAAGTGGGGGTCGGCCATCCTGGCCGACATCTTTTCCACCAAATGGGGGTTGGCCATCTTGGCCGACATCTTTTCCGGCAAGCGGGGGTTGGCCATCTTGGCCGACATACTTTCCGCCAAGTGGGGTTTGGCCATCCTGGCCGACATCTTTTCCACCAAGTGGGGGTTGGCCATCCTGGCCGACATCTTTTCCGCCAAGTGGGGGTTGGCCATCCTGGCCGACATCTTTCCCGCCAAGTGGGGTTTGGCCATCCTGGCCGACATCTTTCCCATCTACTCCTGAAACAGACGCCCGCCCTCCATTGTTCATAATGTAAGCTGATGTCCTTTCGATATCCGCCCAATCGCGCATGTAGCGGTCGAAATAGTCATCCTGCCAGAATGGGCCCGACCGGTCGAGCCGGGTATTGCACTTCTTAGCGGTAAAAGATTTCCAGGAGTGCACCAAATCTGCAAGACGGTGCTCCGCACGTGGCGTAAAGAGCACGTGCACATGGTTGGGCATGACGCACCAGGTATGCAGATCGTAGCGCTGTCCGTCGAAATGTTTCAGTGCCGCCACGACAATCTCCGCGATTTCGGGACGAACCAGCCAATCTGGACCGTGCCCGCGATCAAGCTCCGCTTCCAGCTTTTCCCGGTACTGATCCGAGGTAATGCTCCCGGATTCAAGTTCCTGCTTGGCGCGCGCGAGACATTCAGCCGGCAGGCTTCCTGCAAGACGGAACGTGACATGCTGCATTTTACCGGGTTGGTCAAAATGAGGCGGATGCTTGGCTCCCCGCCGGTAAAAGCCCTTTGGGGGACGGCCATCTTGGCCGCCATCCGCGTCGGCCAGCACCTTTTCGCGGGCCTCCTTGACCAGATCACTGAACGTGGTCAAGGCCGTGAGCTGCCTCGCCGTGAAAAGTTTATAGTGCTTATCCATTCCATAAAGCATCACACGCATGGACAATGCCTTCTTGGGAAGGTCGGTATCGGGGTAGGCCGCCGGCAATGCCATGATGGCTACCGCTTCCTGTTCAGGGGTGGCATTTAGGTATACCCGCCCCCGCGCACCCTCGGCGACAATGGCCACCAGTTTCGCCGCCATCCGGCCGGCCTTACCCTCCGCCCTGACGTGCTCGAAGGGCATCGGCCCGTCTGAAATGAGGCATTTTCCTCCGTTGCGGACAATCGTCCCTTGTCCCGGATCAAACCCCTCCGGCGGCTTGCCGACACGCACCTCAAACCAATAGCTGTTATTTTTCCGATCAACGATTGGTTCAACCCATGCCTCCTTGCCTTTCTTGGTGGAAAGCCAGAACGATCGCACCAGCGGCACATGCGTCCCGCCCACCGCCGGGTTCGGACTCGCCACGGTCCTTGCCCAAATCCAAGCAATAACGGTAAGTTCCTGGCCAAGGTAGGGCTTTAGGTCTGGCCGAATGGGGGTCGGGCATCCTGCCCGACTTTCAGCCACAGGAGCTGGGCATCCTGCCCGACTTTCAGCCACAGGAGCTGGGCATCCTGCCCGATTTTCAGTCACGGGGGTCGGGCATCTTGCCCGACTTTCAGCCACGGGAGCTGAGCCTCCTGCCTGATTTTGAGCCACGGGGGTCGGGCATCCTGCCCGACTTTCAGCAATGGGAGTCAGGCCTCCTGCCCGACTTTCAGTCACGGGAGCTGGGCATCCCGCCCGACTTTCAGCCACGGGGGTTGGGCATCTTGCCCGATTTTCAGCCACAGGAGCTGGGCATCCCGCCCGATTTTGAGCCACGGGGGTCGGGCATCTTGCCCGACTGTCAGCAATGGGATCTGGGCATCCTGCCCGATTTTCAGTCACGGGAGCTGGGCATCCTGCCTGATTTTCAGCCGCGGGAGTCAGGCATCCTGCCCGACTTCCCCTCCCAGGGGCAGTTGCAGGCTCTCCAGACTTGCCAGATTCTATGTTTGTCTCGGGCCTGTGTGCCTGCTTGGGCGAGTCGTTGGGCGCTCCCCGGATTGGTCCCCAGACCATTTCTTCGGTGATTTTTATTTTTGGATACAAGTGACCAATGCGCCTTTCGGCTTGGTCGCGCATCCATTGACCGTAATAGCGCACATCTTCAGCCAAGCCTTGGGCACCTTTCCAGCCGCCCGCCAGCCGGGCGTTGGATTCCGGATTCACCGGCGGCTGGTTGGCAAATTTCGGCGGAATTTCAATCAGGGCCTTGGTAATCAGCACCGGCACCGGGTTCAAATCGCTCCCGAACGCCCGCAACCCCAGCCGCTGCGCTTCCAAGGGAATTGACCCGCCTCCGCAAAACGGATCCAGCACCGGCGGCCCGTGGGCAATAAGAAATTCCTGAACGTGTGGGGGCTTGGCCGTTCGGCAGACAAAGGCCCAAGCTGTTTCACCGCAAATGTTCTGGTTCCTCGACCATTCTTTGGTGTCATAAACTTTTCGCGACGCCACCGAGGCCGCGATCTCTGCACGGGCTCGGTTGAGAACCGATTCGTTGTTGGAATTTTCCCACCGCACCAACTCCTCAACGAGGTTGAACAACTCCGTCCTGCGCACACCCGCGCGGTCCTCATCCACAGCCCCATCCGCCCGGCGAAAGCTCGGGTCAGAATCCGGGTCATCCACCAGCGAAGCAAACAGCACCGCCCGGCAAGCCGCCAGCGGCCGCCGCGCCCACCACAAATGCAGCGTGGATGGATGCCCATGCCGAATGGACTTTTCACGCGCTGAAGCAACGTTAATCGCCTCCAGCGGCAGGGCAACTTCAATAAGTTTTTTGCGGTAGTTGGTCACTGGCGACTCCATAGACTCAGGCATACGGCTACCGGTTTTGCGTCAATTCTCGCCCGTTTCCGCAACTCTCCAGCGCAACACATTGAAAATACACCGGTTATGCGACTGGCTCGGACGTCGGATTGCGGCTTTTTGGCGTCAGTCATGGATTTCCTCCCGCAATTCCGGGGGCTGGGCCAAGGAACCAACGAGTGGCCTTGATCATTCGCCCGCAGTGAATTGGGTTTTCCAACCATTGCGATTGCACCGGAATTGCGCCGGCGCAATTCCGGTGCAATTCCGAACAGGCATAAGTCATTGTATTAGCATTAGTTAAATCGTTCGTCATGATTACGCCTGCTCCGTCGGAAATATCGGGATGGCATACCAGCGAGCCCCTTTGGTACGCCCTTCATTGCGAACCCGGCCTTCGGCTTTCAATTCCTTGAGCAATTTTTGGATTTGGCTACGCGAAAGCGCGGGCAGAACCTGCTGGAGCTCGTCGAAACGCGCACCAGTTGGCTGATTGTCCTGAATGTGCTTCAAAAGCAACTCTTTGTTCGTTTCCCGATCCAAGCCACGCTTGCGAGTGTAGACGCCTTTTTTACCTGTAAGGCGGTAGAACTGCCGCGGAAGCAGGTAGCGCGTCCCTCGCCCTCGACCAAATGATTCAATTATGCCTTGATCCAGCAATTGGTGCAGTCGGGTCTGAAGTTCAGGTGGCACCGGTTGTTCGCGGTGAACCAAATCGAGGACGAGAAGGTCTTCGGTGGCAAAAGACCGCACCCGCTCTTCGCCTACTCTTTCCAAAAAGCGGAGGAACACCGGGTCTTGAATCTCGCCGTGCAGTGTTAAGGCTACCTGGTAATCGTCGGTGTGGGTAAAATCGGGCAGAGATTTACTCTGCTTGATACTTTCCTCGAACATCCGGTTGGCGCCTTGGCCGGATCGTTCCACCAAATTGCATTTCTCAAACACCTCGGCAATGCGGCGATTTCGCGGCGACTGGCGGTAGAGGATGTTCTGCGGGGTAATCCCCGCCGGAAAGCCACCCGGGCTGACTATTTCGATGCGACGTTGGTATTGGCGGATGAAAACCGAGCCGCTCAGACGGTAATCGCGGTGGCTCACGGCGTTCAGAATGGCCTCTCGCACGGAGCCCTCGGCGAAGGTGGGAACGTCTACCATGAACAGGCCATCTTGAAAATGCTGCACATCATTGCGCAGATTAATTGTTTCCCACAGGCTCTCGTAAAAGAGCAGGAATCCCTCACGGAACTCCAGACGTTGGCTGGCTGGGCCAGCGGCTTCGGAAGAACGGTACTCGAAGATCACTTCGGCCTGCGGCAAAAATTGGGCTAGGGATACCCGCTTGCCCATCAGCACCATGGCCGCGTAGGTGACGCCGCGGTGATCAATCAGTTCGGCATCGGCCAAAAACTGGTCGGCGGGCAACCGGGACAGCGTTTCATTCTTCGACCGCCGGATCCAGCGTTTGCGGAACAAGTCGATGGCGGTTGGGTCAAGGTCGGTGATCGTAGCCCGCGGGCAAATTTCGGCGGAGAAATCGGGACCGGCCTCATCAAAAATGCGCCGCAGCATGTCGGGCGTCATTGGCGTCAGGTCTTCACCGGCGCGCATCCAGTAGGCCCCTTCAACGGCGATCGGCATGCCGACAGGTCGGGATGGTGCGGTAAACACCAATACACGGCCGTTGGGATGCATGATCTCGTCGGCCTCAATCCGTAGGCGGAGTTTTTCAATCAGCCCAGCCTTGGTTCGCTCCAAGTCGTGAAACGCCTGGCTACCTACAATCTGGCGAGGGCGGGTGTCGGTGACGCCCAGAACCATAGCCCCACCCCTCTCGTTAGCCAGTGCGGCGCAGTATTTAACGAGCTTGTCAAAATGAAAATTGTTTTTGGCCTCCTTGAATTCCAAGTGCTCATTTTCACTGGCATTCAGCCATTCCTGAAGTTGCTGGTTCGATACGGTCATGTCGGCTCCTTGGCAATGGTCAGGAGCTTCCCCAAGTCGTAATTCACACTGGTAGCCTTGAAATCCGGCTCTTTCTCAAATGGCCTGCGAACATACCGCACGTCCGTTGTATCCTGGCCAATAAGTGCGATCGCGAGAATGAATTCATCAGGTTTATTCAGGCCGGTAAGGATCTCGTTCTTGGTTACCGTCACGGTCTTGGCACCGTTCACCCGGCCCTTCACCTCCAGAAACCGCAGCAGGCCGGTTCCTGGTATGGCCGATTCGATGTCATAACCAAGTTTCTCCTTGCTCACGTCTCTGGGCGCAAAGCCAAGCCGCCGCTCCATCTCCATGATCGCGTTCATGGCCAGGCGTTCCGATTGCTCGGTTTCAATGGCAAAATCCGGCGGTACATCACTGCCCATACCCTGCGCTCTTCGCAGCACCCCGCCAGGCACAATCATCGCGCCGCCAAGTACCACCGGCGGCAGCGGAGCAAGTTTGCGTTCCTGGTCCAATTCGGCGCAGCGCTTCTGCAACCGGGCCGCCAATTCATCCGCTCGCTGGCGGGCCAGGCCGGAATTGAGCCTGGCGTTCACCTTGCCGGCGCGTTCCTGCTCCGCCAGTTGCGTCGCCCGGTGATCCCAGTAGTTAATCTCTTTAGTGAGCCGGTCCTGAACGGCGGCCTTGGTTTTGTTCAGCAATTCTTCCTTACGGCGGCGCAAGTCATCCAAGTGCTGCGGCACCAGGTGAATCGCCGCATGTTCCAGCGCCTTGGTTTCAAGATCCCCGCGTATCCATTCCGATCCCGATGGCCATCCGGATTCCAAAACCTTTCTCTCATCTGCCGTCAGCGGCCGGTAATCAAGATAAGGTGCCGGCCCGGCATTCGTGGCCACGCCGTTCTGGTCAACCTCCACGAACTCCATGCGCTTCGACACAATCCGCCGATGGTCCCGACCTGTCGGGATGCGGGCGTCCTGAATAGCATGTTCCAAACACAGCAGAATTCGTGGCGCTTCACCTTCGTCAGTCTCGTCAACCAAAATCGCTCCGCGTTTAAGCAAGTCGCGGTAACGCTCGATAATCAGATCCAGCGTGGCATCCAGCAAGGGGTGTCCGGGGCAGACAAATGCGGCCAGCGGCTTGCCCGGAATACTGATCAGGCCCTTCTCAAACGCGACGCGTTCATAGCGCGCCAGCACCGCATCGCCGCGCCCGATCTCCCGGTCACGGTTCCGGATAACCGCCGGAACGTGCTGAATCTCATACCGCTTGGCCTCTCGCTCGTGGATCACGCCGCCAAGCAGCGTGAACGCTTCGATAAAAAACGAGGCGATAAAATGCGGCTGCAGCTTGCGGGCCTCCGCACGCTCCATGTCCTCGCGAATCCGCCGAACCTTGGTGATATCCATGGCGTCATGCGTCAGGGCGCGGCTCTCGAGCAATTCACGCAGGTGCTTGCGGTCCAACGCATCATCAACCACCTGCAACAAACGGGCCTTCACCTCCGGCCGGTCGCCGTAGCGTATCGCTCGCAGCAAAAGCTCCCGCAGCGGCCGGTCTTCAAAGGTCAACTGGCCCAGCACGTCAAAGACCTGCCCGCCCAGCGCGCCGCGCTCCTCCGCCAGTTTTTCCAACAGCCGCAAATAAACTTCGCCTTCCCGTGTATCCTTCGCCACAAGGTTCCACAGATGACAGACTTCCGTCTGGCCAATACGGTGAATCCGGCCGAAACGTTGCTCCAGCCGATTGGGATTCCACGGCAGATCATAATTAACCATCAGATGCGCCCGTTGCAGATTAATGCCCTCGCCCGCCGCGTCCGTCGCCACCAGAATTTCAACCTGCTTATCCTGGGTAAATGATTCCTGTATCTTACGCCGCTCCTCCCGGCCGATGCCGCCGTGAATGCTGACCACAGCCTCCGGCTTACCCAGCAGCGCCCCGATTCTCTCCGCCAGATAATTGAGTGTGTCGCGGTGCTCCGTGAAAATCACCAGCTTCCGGCGGTGCCCGTGGGCGTCGAACATCTCGGTGTTGTTTTGCAAAAGCCGCGACAGCTCGTCCCACTTGCGGTCGGTCCCGGACTGCCGCACACGCAGGGCCGTGCGCTCCAGGTCTTGTAACAATGCAATCTCCGCCCGCAGCTCGTTGATGGTTCGGGCGGCGGAAGCCTGGTCCACGACCCGTTCCTCGGTCTCTTCCATCTCCCGGTCCGGCGCGTCATCCAGGTCTTCCAGATCATCATCGTTCATGGCGGGCAGCCCCGCCGTCATGTCGATTTCCGCGCCGCGCTTCAACAACTCCTCTTCCCGCAGCCGTTTTTCCAGCCGCTCCCGGCGGCGACGCAGCGATTGCAAGATCGCCTCCGGCGACGACGCCAGCCGCCGTTGCAGAATCGTCAGGGCAAAGCCCACCGTCCCCTTGCGGCCCTCATTTTCCAGGGCCTCCGCTCGATTGAATTCCTCCCGCACGTAATCGGTCACCTGCTTGTAAAGCTCGGCTTCCGCGTCCGAGAGCGTGTAATTCACCGTGTAAGCCAACCGCTCCGGGAACAGCGGCGTTCCATCGAATTTAAGCAGTTGTTCCTTAACCAGCCGGCGCATCATGTCTGTTGTATCGGAAACGTGAACCCCGTCGCGGAATTTCCCTTCAAAGCGATCCCCGTCCAGCAGTGCCATAAACAATTGAAAGTCAGCTTCCTTCCCGTTGTGCGGCGTGGCCGTCAGCAGCAGAAAATGCCGGGTCAGCGTCGAAAGCAACTGCCCCAGCCGGTAACGCTTGGTGTATTTGATTTCATTGCCGTAGTAGGTGGCACTGAGCTTGTGGGCCTCGTCGCAAACGATCATATCCCAGTCCGTCTGCTGCAATTTGGCCTGCACCTCGACGTTCCGGCTGAGTTTATCGAGCCGGCAAATCGCCAGCCGCGTCTCGCTGAACCAGTTGCCGCTGCGCGCCGATGCCAGCGCATCATTCGTCATGATCTCAAACGGCAAGTGAAACCGGCGGTCCAGCTCATCCTGCCACTGCTCGGCCAGATTGCCCGGACAAACAATCAAACACCGCTGCAAGTCTCCCCGGGCCAGAAGCTCTTTGATCAGCAGGCCCGCCATAATCGTTTTGCCCGCCCCGGGGTCATCCGCCAGCAAAAAACGCAGTGGCTGGCGCGAAAGCATCTCCCCGTAAACCGCCGTAATCTGGTGCGGCAATGGCTCCACCAGTGATGTATGCACCGCCAGCAGCGGATCAAACAAATATGCCAGCCGGATGCGGTTGGCTTCCGAGAGCAGCCGGAACAAGGCCCCGTCGCCGTCAAAGCTCCATGGCCGGCCGACCTCGGCAATCTCCAGCGTGGGCTCGCGGTCGCGGTAAAGCAGCTCGTTCCCCAGTCGCCCGCTCGCATCCTTGTACATTACCTCAATAGCCACCGTGCCGATCCAGCGAATATCGCTGATCGTAGCCAAACCCTCCGGCAAAATGCCCTTCACTGCCGAACCACGGGTAATTTCTTCCAGTCTCGCCATGAACTCAATTCCGAAAGCTACCGAAACATCATTGCGAAAATATTGCGATTGCGGCCAATCCAAACAGTGCCACGGCCGCGATTACCTGACGCTGTTTCTCGCAGGCAAGCTGCTGGATAAAGCTTTCCACGCGCGATCGAATCTGTTGCGGATCATGCCCGCGCAGATCCAGTGCCTGGTATTCGCAAAGCCAACCGGGAAGTTGAGCGGGATCCATGTTCGCTCCTTTATGCCTCCGCCCACAGTGGAATTGCTCAGATTCGGTAACAACTCATTGCCCGAGCAGAATCCAAAAAACATTCACCTTCGGCAGGAACACGGGTTGATGCAGCCCGCCGGGTCAACGTATCCTCCGTGTCGGTTCGGCCCACCTTTATACCCGCTGGCGCCCTGATTGAATAGCTTGGCGGGCCTGGCTTTTTTTGAGGGGGGCGGGCATCTTGCCCGCCGCTTCCCCAGTTTTTGTATTTGGACAGCAGTTTTTTTGGGGGGGGGCGGGCATCTTGCCCGCCACTTCCCAAATACCATAGACAGCCACCTATTAAAAGGGAAACGCAGACCGGCCAACCAGCCGGCGGCTTCGCCAGAACCAGGTGAGAGTTGAACAGGCGATCCTCGGCTGGCCTCTCCCCCCGCGGCCACAGCCGCCTTTAACTCCTAAGTAGGAACGCAAAATGATTGCAACATAGAAGCCATTATGGATAATACTGTCGGCGGCGGAGCCGCCGGGAGGTTACTATGGGCTACCGCCTGAAGCTCACGGACGAGCAATGGGACGAACTGG
>JAJYZF010000090.1 GCA_021800165.1 Planctomycetota bacterium
CGGCCGATTGGCAACTGCTGGTTAACACGTTGGGAAGCGGTTTGAGCGAAACTACGGTTTTGCAGGCTCAGTATATCGGCCCGGTTCCCGAACCCGCTACCTTGGGCTTGATGGCCATGGGCTCGCTGGGCATTTTGCTGCTGGGCCGTAAACGCAAACCGGCCTGATGGCCACGAAAACGCCACGCCATATGCAGAACCATCAAGCCCGCCCGACGAGCATAGAAAGAGGATCACCCCGGCTGCGGCGGTAGATCCGCGTGGGCTCCCGAGAGGGCTATCGAAATGGAGAATTCGTCGTCATCACCCTCTGCGTTCCTCATACGTCTTGGCGGTGCCTTCTCCCCGGGATCTGGTGCCTTCATGCCCCATGGCGTTTTCTGTCGCAAAATCGCTAAAAAAAGACGCAAAATCGTGTTGTGTGGCCATCTGTTAATTGTTATAAATAACCCTAAGGAGGCTGTATTGGCCATGAGGCACCGGCGGCGACTCGAAAGCCCAATCGGTGCTCGGTGCAAGTTGGAAACGTCAATGCGGACCCAAGCCCAGTTGGTTCACGGAGGCTAAGTACCGCCGGTTCATTCGAAAAGGGCTGCTATCCACAAAGATTTTTCTTGACTTTGTATTTGGCTTAAGGTATAAAGATGCTTGTAGATGATTTTCTCCGCTTTTTTTTTTGAGCCTTTCGGCTCCGGCGAGGGAAATTAAGGTCAGTTTTTCTAAGGAGGACCAATTATGGCTGGCACTGCTTCAGTTTCACGTAAGGGTTTTCCTGCTCCGGGATTAGGGCTAGTTGGGCTGATGGCGGTGGCTGCTTGTGTAGCTTCGGTCGGTGCAGTTAACGCCTCCATGATGATCGGCATGCAGTGGCACGGTGATTTTGGCACAGCACTCGCCACCAGCCAGTTCGCGGGCATTGTTCTCCAGAACAATTTCAATGTGTTAAGCCCCAGCACCGCGGAAACCAGTGTGCCACTGATCAACTCGCAGGGCAACCCGAGCGGCGTGAACATTACCTACGCTAAGTTCGGGAACAATTATTCCACCGGTACCGGAAGCACCACTGGTAATGATGGCCTGCTGGTTTCTTCGGACGCCAAAACTAGCGGCGGGAGTGGGGGGACCACGCAGTCGTTCACGCTCAATGACGTTCCGATGGGCAATTACGAATTGATCGCCTACACCCTCAACAATGGCAGTACCACCAACGGTACCACCGTGGTGGGCCAATATACCGCCACCGACACCCAAGGCTATAGCCAGAGCTATTACGACCTGAATCAGCAACCAGCGGCGTGGGATTCCGGCTATAGCTCCGCCACTGGCCCAGATTGGATTCAGGGCAACTATTCCACCGAGACCGCAGCCGCAGCCGCGACGGCCCAAAACTATGTGCAGTTTGTTGGCCTTGACCTTCCTGTCGCCGGCTCCATTACTGTAACCGAAACATGGGCAGGTATTTCCACCAGCAATGGCCCTGCGTTCAATGGGTTCCAGTTGATCTTAGTCCCCGAACCGGCGGCGCTGGCAGTGGTGTTACTGGGAGGCTTGGGGATACTTCTGCTGCCGCGCCGGCAGCGTGCAGGCCGGCCAGATGGACTCAGGGGGGCGATCTTTGCGAAAACGACTCAACTCCAACACCAAGGGGGCTTCCATGAACAAACGCAATAGCATCAGCAAAATCTTCACGGCGGCAGTCACCACGGGTGTGGTCTTCAGCGCGGGCGCGACCTACGCGGACATCACCACCGGCTTGGTGCTGGATTGGAGCATGAACCAATCCACCGGCACCACCGTGGTCAATTCCGCACCGGGCGGAAGTTCCGCGGATAACGGCACCGTCAACAACGCCTCGGATACCGCCTGGGTACCGGGAGCTCCGGGTGGAGGCTACGCCTTGCAGCTAAACACCACCGGCGGTGCGGCCTACAGCGGTTATGTTTCCACGGCCGGCAGTTCGGATGTGGCGCTGGCCACGTATACGCTCTCTTGCTGGATGAACCTGGACTTTGTTCCATCGAGCAGCAACAGCCAGAACCCTGGTCTGTTCAATTCCCGATTTAACGGCGGCCATACTGATATTCAGATTGAAAACGGAAAGAGCAGCACGGCCGGTTATTCCCCCGGCGTACATGCGGATATCGGCAGCAGCAGCGGATATATAACCACGGGAGCGGATGCAGCCTACCAATTTTACCCCGACAAGTGGTACCTGATCACCTACGCCGTCCAAACCGGAAGCGTGGATATTTACATCAACGGCGTATCGGTGGAAACGTATGCTACTACCAGCACCGCTCCACTGCTGGAGAACGGCGGCTTTAATGTCGGCAACGGGGCCGGCAGCGGCCAGCAGGTATGCTTGCCGGCGGCAATCGCCAATTTCACCATTTACAACCGCGTTTTATCCAGTAGCGATGTGGCCCAGCTTTACAACAGCGCTATCCCGGAGCCGACTTCGCTTGCCCTGGTGGTCGCCGCCGGGGCGGGGTTGCTGCTGCGGCGGCACCGACGCTGCGCAAGGTTTTAAACATGGCGGCCTGTGTGGTCGTCGGCTGATCACCAACCGCCGAGCACGCATCGTGACAGTATTAGTTTGCGGTCTCTTTTCTTTAGGAATTAAATCATGCGTATCCTTCAAGCATCACTGGTAGCCGTTGCCGCGGGAATTTGTGGTGCCTGCGTGGCCACTTCACACGCCGCACTGGTCGCCTATGAGGGCTTTAATTACGTCGCCGACACGCAAGTAGGCTTTTCCCTCAGCAACACTGCGGTGGACGGCGGTACCGGCTGGAGTACCAACAGTTGGGAGGAAACTACTGGTAACACGCCTTATATCCAAGCGGGCAGCTTGACTTTTGGCGCGCTGGCGACTGCCGGAAATATGCTGACTATAGGTTACCATTCCGGATACAACGGCAGCGGTGCCTACCGAACGCTGTCCAGTTCCGTTGCCAATGATTACACCTACGGCGGCAGCGCCACCAATACCATGTGGATCAGCGAATTGGTGCGGCAAAACAACGCTGGCGATCAGGTGGCAATGAGCCTCGGCAACGCCCAGGAAATAAATGGTGCCCATTATGCCCCCGTAAACTTTGGTTCGTACGCGAGTTCGGTGGCAGGGATTAGCGGCAACTATTACGGCTTTAGTGGCAGCAATTTAAGCAGCACGCCGGTGGTAACCGGTACCACCGCGTTTCTGGTTCTTGAAATGGCTTTTAACAGCACCAATAATACCGTCAATTTAACCCTCTACGTAGACCCTACGCCCGGGCTATCCACCCCGGCAGCGGGAACGAGTTCGACAACCGCCAACTTCCTTTCGCCGTTTTCCGCCTCCGGAGCGGTCAATCTCTATGGCAATGGCTGGTCGTTTGACGAGCTGCGCTTTGGCACCACCTACGCCGATGTGGCCCCGCCCGTGCCGGAGCCGGCACCTGCGGCTTTGCTGTCGATGGCCGGTGTCGTGTTGCTTCTTAGCGCCCGGCGGCGGAGTCGTTTAACCTTCACCGCCGACGACGCAGGGGGACGCTGCGGTACTGCTTCGGGCCGGCCGGACGCAATGGCCAGCCTCAGCGTGCCGGTGGCGTTGTTAGCTTAGCGTGTCTTTTTATGGAGGTGCATTATGCAAAAACATCAGCGTAACGGCAAGAACATACCTCTGGCGACATTGGCGGCCATCGTGGGTGTGACCATTCTGGGTGCGTCCGCCCTCGCCCAGGCCACCCCCATCACGGTCGCTAACTACAACTTCGCCTCGCCCACCCACGGCCCCAATGGCTATGCGGACAACATTACCTCCTGGGTCAACATTAGCAATGGGGGGAGCGGTTCGCAAAATGTAGCCGGCCAGACAGAAGAGTTTTATCAGACGACCCTCAATAACTGGCCCGCACCCAATGCCGCCGACGGCGGAGATTACATGGCCTGGATCAACGGCCAGCAAAACATCTTTCAGGATGTAACCACCACCGACGGGGCCACTTGGCAGCCCAATACCACCTACACCCTTTCGCTTTACATGGGCCACCGGCTGGATCAGACGGGCAACAGTCAGGGGGAAATGGAACTGGTTTCCGGGACTCCCTCCGGCACGACCATCATCAATGGTGTGGTGGAGGCTTCCAACCTTGATCTGACCGCGACAGAAGGCGATCTGCAGCAATACACGATCAGCTTTACCACCGGCACAACGGTGCCGGCCAGTGATATGATCATTAATTTGCTGGGGGCCAACCCTTTTACCAATAACGCGGATCAAGTGGATTTCACCGATGTCACCCTCAACACCTCTGCGGTGCCGGAGCCAAGCTCGCTGACGCTAGTGGGCTGGGCTGCGGCAGGCTTGTGGCTCGTTGGCCGTAAACGCAAACCGGCCTGACGGCCCCGAAAACGCCCCGCGACGCCCGCGGAACCATCAAGCCCGCCCAACGATCGTATAAAGAGGATCGTAGAATGAGTATCGCTTCGGCCGTGGTGGTAGACCTGCGTGAGTTCCCGATAGGGCTAACGAAATGGGGAATTCGTCGTCACCACCCTCTGCGTTCCTCATACGTCTTGGCGGTGCCCTCTCCCTGGTTCCGGGTGCCTGTCTGCTCAATGGCGTTCTCTGTCGCAAAATCGCGAAAAAAAGACGCAAAATCGTGTTGTGTGGTGCTTGACAATATCGTATGATAAAAGTTGTGAAAAGTCGTAGAGGGCCGTGCCCGCAGGTTCAGGCGGGCCATGAGATGTTAGGTTCCGGGTAGCCGCCGATGCGGCTCCCAGTGGTCAAATAGAGGAGTAACATCATGACTACCAACCTGATCAATGGGCCAGCACCAACCACGCCCCACGCGCCAGTCAATGCTACCTCCGTGGGTCAGCGGCCCGCAAGCTGCGGTTTTACCCTCATCGAACTCCTCGTGGTGATCTCCATCATCGCCATCCTTATCGCCCTGTTGCTGCCCGCTTTGGCCGCGGCCCGGCAGCAGGCCATTCTTGTGATGTGCCAGAGCAACATGCAGCAAACCTACACGGCCAGCGTGGAATACGCCACCGAAAACCAGGGTTGGTTTCCACCGAGCACGGGTGACGTGGCCGACCAGTGGGGCCATACCAACTACGCTCCGGCCGACCAGGCCGCCGCCTCCACGCAGGTTTACGGTTTTCAATGGAACCAAACCGAGATCTATGGCCCTATTCTTTCGCCCTACATGAACGGGCCGTCTGACGATGCCGCCACCGGTGCCGACCCTATGAGTAATTTTAACGCCAACGATACCGCCATGGATTGCGACGCCATCCTTACCAACCTCGCAGGTGACCAGACAATGCCCAACGGGCAGATCAACCCCTTCCAGTATACCTTCGGTTACGGCATGCCACCCGAAGGGTCCACAACCCCACCCAAATACGGAGTGCTAAAACAAGTGGACTTGGCCACCGCGGCAATGCTTCCGGGCTCAGTGCCGAGCAATGTTCAGTTTCTCTTCACCTGTAGTACCGTGACCGCCGGCGATTCGACCTTTCCATTGTCCCTGGGGGCGATACCGGATTACTGGGGCTTTGCCAACTCCTACGGAAATTTCGGCCAGGTACACGGCATGCCCTGGGTTTCAAAACCTGGGGTCGGCAGCGGGGTCGGTGGCTCAGTGATGAACGTGATGACGTTGGACGGTGGAATCTACACGGTCTACGACGGCCACACCGGCCACACTATTGAGCAGCCGTAGAGCCGCCATGGAGCAGCATTATGATGGAACTTTAAAAATGGCTTGGCCATCGGCATAGAATTGAAGAGACATTATTTAGGCTTGGCAGGTTGTGCCAGAGAGGTAAAAGGACGGGAATGGCAAAAAGAAGAGGGCGAAGGTTGCTCTCCGTTACAGTTAGGTTCGGCCAGCCGCCGATGCGGTGCTCAGGATTAATAAAGGAGTAACATCATGACTACCAACCTGATGAATGGGCCAGCACCAACCACGCGCCGCACGCTAGACAATGCTACCCCCGTCGGTCAGCGGCCCGCAAGCCACGGTTTTACCCTGGTTGAACTTTTGGTGGTGATTTTAATTATCTCCATTCTCATCGCCCTGCTTTTGCCGGCCTTGGCCGCAGCCCGCCAATACGCCGTTCAGGTAATGTGCCTAAGCAACATGCGCCAAACCTATCTCGCCAGTTCAGAATACGCCAACGATAACCGCGGCTATTACCCGCCCAGCATCGCCGATGTTGGCCAAATAGGCCCCACCGTCTACCCAACGCCGTACAGTCCCAACGATGAAACCGCGGCTAACGATCAGTTCCAAAGCCGGTGGGACACCAACCAGATATATGGGCCGCTCCTTTCTGAGTACGTCGGCGGCCCGCCGGACAACGCCGCCAGCAATCCGTACCCAATGGACAACTTCAACGCCAACGACGCCGTTCTCGCATGTCCAGCCATCTTGGGGAATCCAACTGGCCTTCAGCTTTACCAGGGTCGAGTGGACCCTTTCATGTACGCCTACTGCTACGCCATGCCATCTGAAGGGCGTTGGTACAACAATGGCGGAATGACCGCGTTGCCAAAGCAGGGGATCGTACGCGAACAAGATACTATTGAAGGCTCCACCACCACCCTCAACCCTGGCCCCGACACCACCACGTTTAGTTCCAATCCCAAGGTGCATTATTTAGACTTTATGTTGGCATGCAGCTATCCGGCGCACGACTGGGTGTTCGGTGGGGCGTGGGGACAGACGATTCACCAAAACAACACCTCCATGAATTTCATGGAAGTGGATGGAGGATCCTTCAGCGGCAAGGTGGTTGGGCCGTTGCCCAACAGGCCTAACGGCCAGAACGAGTACTATATTTCCGTCACCTATGGGAGATAGGGCGGATAGATTCACGGCTTAGCACCAAAAAAAAGGGTATTCATCGTGCGAAAAAAAAACACAGCCTTCACCCTTGTCGAACTTTTGGCGGTGATCTCCATCATCGCCATTTTAATTGCCTTGCTGCTGCCCGCCTTGGCTGCAGCCCGCCAATACGCACTGCAGGTAGCGTGCCTAAGCAACATGCACCAAACCTACACTGCCAGCATCGAGTACGCTAACGAAAACGAAGGTTGGTTTCCGCCTGGCGACGGCGACGTCGGCGGCATCTGGGAAAACCCGCAGGGCTACGACCCCTACAACGGGGTGGACTACGCGGCGGCGAACAGCCAGTTCAACAGCTTCCGCTGGGACACCCCGCAAATCTACGGCCCAATTCTATCCCCCTATGTCGGCGGGCCGGCGGACAATTCCCTGACGCCCGGAGCCAACCCCATGCTCAACTTCAACGCCAACGATGCCGTCATGGCCTGTGCCTCTATCTTGAGCAACCCTGGTGAGGCCCAAACACTGCCCGATGGCCAAATCGACCCCTTCCAATACGCCTTTTGTTACGGCGTTTCCGCAGAGACATCCCATCCCGCCCCCCGATACGGCGTGCTTACCCCACACGATGTCGCCGGTAGTAATGTATCTTATTATAGCTCCAGCGGACCCGGTCAGCCGTTCTGTTTCATGTTTACCTGCAGTTACCCTTCCGGCAACGACACCATGGGTGGAATTAGAGACGATCTCGGCTGGGGCTTCCAGGGCGGACGCGGCTACAGCAACTTCGGTGATGTGGACGATAACGGCTACGACATGAATGTGATGGAAGTGGATGGCTCCGCCTTCACCGTCAAGGGCATGCCGCCGGGGGCGACCACTGGCGTGGCCCCCACTGTGGCCCTTAAGCAGGATTATTAGGCCACCAGAAACAAGGAGTTCCGCCATGAGCATCCATGCAACCGCACGCCAATTGCCATACGGCACCACCCCTGTGGGCCGGCGGTCAGCCGTGAGCGATCAGCGGTCAACACATACTGCAGCTCGCCTGTGGAGCAGCGCCCCGATCGTCTGCAATACTCCCGACGTCCGTCTCCCGTCTCCCGGCTCGCGGCCCACAGGCCGCGGTTTTACCCTTGTGGAACTTTTGGTGGTGATTACCATCATCGCCATCTTGATTGCCTTGCTGCTGCCCGCCCTGGCCAAAGCCCGGGAACTGGCCAATCGCGTAGTCTGCGCCAGCAACCTTCGTCAAATAGGCATCGCCATTACCGCCTACGCCGCCGACAACCAAGATCGTGCACCGTTTCAATATGGCCCGGCGGATATGAATAAAGATGCCGAGCTTTACCCACAACTCAACAATGGCCCGCCCGGAGACTCGCCGGGTGGTCCTGGTGGACTGGATCTGGACGGTTTGGGATTTTTATGGCAGGGCGGTTACGTTGGCAATCGCAATGGCCAAGAGAACAGCCCGAACTGGTTTAACCAGGCGGTTACCACGCCCGTGTTCTATTGTCCTTCCGCTCCGGCGGGATCGCGCAACGCCTACGGCAGGGTGGGAGAAGACGAATTTTACGGCTGCACCTATCTTTACATAGGTGTCGGAAGGCAAACCTATTCAGTAACTGGACCGGCATCACTTTTTGAAGTTGGCGGCAGCCCCACCAGCACCATTACCATCACCGGCCCGTTTGCCTCAACCGGCAGCGACGGCGGGTACAGCTACGCCTCGGTGCAGCCACAGGACCGGCCTCTTGCCGATGTGGGCCGACTGGCCATCGCCTCGGATTTACTCCAGGGGCCAATCGTCGGCCCCGGAGGCGATTCGGTGGACGAATTAGACCACGGCCTGAACTATTTCAACGTCCTGTACACGGACGGCTCTGTGGTGCCGTTTGAACATCCGTATTTCGCCACCAACGGCTTCCAGGCGGTGGGCAATACTGTTAATTATGGAGACCTCTGGTACGTTTTTGATCATCAATGAGGAATGGAAATACAGTCGTGAGCAGGTGCCGCGGGCCCCGAAGGTCCAACGCTAATGGAGTGAAATGGGGATTAATGCACCCGGAGCCACCAGCAGGTAGCGCCCACAAATAAGGAGTTCCGCCATGAGCATCCACGTAACCGCACGCCAATTGCCATACGGCACCACCCCTGTGGGCCGGCGGTCAGCCTTGAGCGATCAGCGGTCAACACATACTGCAGCCCGCCTGTGGCGCGGCGCGCCCATCGCCTGCAATGCTCCCGACGTCCGTCTCCCGACTCCCGGCTCGCGGCCCACAGGCCGCGCTGTCCATGTCTCGATGACCAACGCAAACTCACGGAGATCGGGTTTTACCCTTGTGGAACTTTTGGTGGTGATTACCATCATCGCCATTTTGATTGCCTTGCTGCTGCCCGCCTTGGCCAAAGCCCGGGAACTGGCCAACCGCGTGGTGTGCGCCAGCAATTTGCGCGAAATTGGTCAGGCCATTATGCAATATGCCGATGCCAACCGAGATCGGGCTCCCATCCAAACTCAGCAGTGGGATTTGTTCAAATGCACCGACTTATGGAACGGCCAACCCTCCACCGAATTGCCCAGCATTTACGATGGGCTGGGCTTTTTGTGGGCAGGAGGCTACGTGGGCAACAACAACATCCAGGGCGACAGTAACGCGGGAGCTACACAAAAGGCCGACGAAACTGCCGTCTTCTATTGCCCGTCCATGCCGCCCGACACCCGTAACACCTTCGGTAACGTGGGTGATGATGAATTTGACGGCACATCCTATGTCTATTCCGGCGTGGGGCGCAGCCGTCAAGTCTTTATGAATGCTCCGCTTTCGCAAATTGAGATCGGCGGCAGTCCAACCGCCATCGCTTCCTGGCCCGGGATTGCGGTGAATTACGTGGCCCTGCCCCAACCCGGCCCCGGCGGAACAAGCTATTCTTCGATTCAACCCCAAAATATTCCCTATGCTGACGCTGGCCGAATAGCCATTGCTTCGGACATGTGGATGTACCCATACAGCGACGCCTTGGGCGGAGCGGTGAACCAATTACCGCATGGCCTGAATTATTTTAACGTGCTTTACACCGATGGTTCCGTGGTACCCTTTGAACACCCATACTTGGCGACCAATAATTTCAACCCCGGAAATTCATCCGCTTACGAAAACTATATCTGGTGGGTTTTTGACCAGAATCAGTGAGCCGCAGTAGGGGTCGTTAAAATACTTAAGATAAATAGCTATTTGTATGCCCTGATGCCGCAAACGTTGGAGCGCCAGTATGCGAGCATTGTGGACGCTTGCCGCCGGCAAAGTATTGGTGATGTTTCCATCATGGCGGCGATTACCGGCAAGCTCACCGCCGCGCCGGAGGTCTTAGGCCGGTGGCGTGCCCGGCTGGTGGGGGACGGGTTTCATGTGTCGGCCATGGTCTTTGCGGTGGGGCATCCGGCGATGGATGACTATTACAACGCGGATGGATCGCTTAAGAAAAATCCTTGGTATGAAGGTGACTTGGTCGGTTCGGGAAGCGGAGAAATGCTGGCCCCGCTCCCGCGCGGTTGGCAATACGCGGTCAATGAATTTGGTCAAAACGTGTATTGTTCCGCGTGTCCGAATGCGGCCTGGCGGGAGGGCAATATGCGGGTGGTGCGGGAACTGGCCGCGGTTTTTGATGTGATCTGGTACGACGATGAATACCGGATGGATTCCGACCAATGGGGCGGCGAAAGCCTGGCCAGCACGGCCTGCTGTTATTGTGATTGGTGTATGGCTGAGCTGGGGCGGGATCTGGGCCGCTGTATTTCGCGGTCCCACGTGATAGGAGAGCAAAAGGTACACGAGGCCTGGGTGGGGCGAAAGGTGCGGATGCTCACGGACGGCTGGCAGGCCATTGCGGCGGCGGGGCGGAGCGTGAATCCCAATCTGGCGCTGGGTTTGATGGTACGTTGGGGTGGAGAGGAGCGCGACGGCCTTGACATGGCCAGGCTCCTGCCGGTAATGGCCTCCAACCCGCTGCTCCGCGCCGGGGAGGGGCACTTTGGGGCGGCGGAGTATGCCCAGCCGATCAGCCAGGTTCTGGAACACCTGGTGACCAGCTACCATGTAAGCTGGTTTCCGCAACCGGCGGTGGTGCGCAGTGAAACGACTTATTTTACTGGCACGTCGCCGCAGCAAATTATGAAAAAAGTGGCGCTGGCCACGGCGGCTGGCGCTGGGCAACTGGCGTATTGCCCGTGTGTGAAACAGGGCATACTTTACCAGCAGTTTATGGAAACGCAGCAAAAGCAGTTGTCCCAGTGGGCCAGTGCCCTGGCAGACAAGCGCAGCCTTGCGGGGATTCAGATTGTGCGCACCCCGGCTGCAGCAGTGGGAGATAAAGACCCCCATCAGCGTCGTCGTGACCGCCAGCCGTTTCCCTTGCTCTCGCTGGCCGGTGTGTGTTCGCATGTGGTGCGTTCGGGAAGCTGGCGGGAAGATTCAATGGCGATGATTGCTGTTACCGGTCGCAGTGTGTGGGATTGGCCCTGGCGGGCAAACCAACGGCTGGTATTGGATGGGGCGGCCCTGCTGGAGATGGCTCCCGTGAACAGCGCCTTGGGGATCAGCGAGGCGCAGCAGGCGGTGGGCGGGGTGGTGCATTTTGTCGGTAATGGCTGGAGGGCGGATGGCCGGCTGTGGTGCCGCGGAGAGCAGATTATTATTCCGGTGGTCTGGCAGGACATTCCCGCCGCAGACATGGAGGCTTGGCTGAGGGAAATTCGGCGGGTACTTTCGCCCTTGGTGGACACCTTCAGCGTGGATGGGGACTTGGGGGTGCTGCCGGTGCAGCATCATACGCCGGAGGGAGACGTGGTGTTGCTGGTAAATTTGACGGATCAAGCGCGGCGGGTACGGCTGGGGCGAACTGCCTCGGCGCGTCGTGACGGCGATCAACTGACATTGGCACCGCAAGAGATTCGGATTATGACGTTAGCGACGCCAACGGCCTGAAAGCCCGCTGACGCTATTTTGGCAAGGCTCTATGCGGCAGGAAATTGTGGCAAGAACTTTACCGCCGGTGCCAAATTCCGTTATTACGAAAGATGCTTGGGCGTGTCGGCAGAAATACAGGAAATCCCGTGTGGTACCGGGTGGTTGGGAATCTGGAGCAATTTGACCGATAATAGTGCTATGGAAAAACAAAGCTTTATTCCTCCCAGTAGCAGGCCCGTCGCGTTGGACCGTCGCAAGCGAGTGCTGGCGCTGATCGACTATAATGAAGGATATAATCGTGGCATCCTGCGCGGCTTGCGGGCATTTGCTCATAGCCGCCCGGATTGGATTTTTCGCCAGACCTTGCGCAGCGCCCGCTTGAAGAAGCTGTTGTGGTGGAAGCCGGATGGGGTGATCTTCTACAGGCCTGCGTCGGCGGTTCTGCGTGCGTTCCGCTCGCGCCATTTGCCGCTCGTGAGCGTAATGCAACGCGTGGGAAGACTGCCTTTGGTGGGCGTCGATGATAAACGCGTTGGCGCAGTCGTGGCTGAGTATTTTCTCAACCGTGGATTTCGAGAAATGGGGTTGGTCACGGTTGAAGGTGAACAGTGGAGCGCACAGCGCCAGGCAGGTTTTCAGCCACTGGTGGAGGCGGATGGTTGCCGCACACATGTGTATCAGATCGGGCATGCGGCGCAACGGGGGGGGGTTCCGTTCGAGCGTGGGCTGCAGATCTGGCTGGAAAACCTGCCCAAGCCTGCGGCGGTGTTTGCCGCCAACGACGTGTGGGCTCGCGAAGTGGTGCAGTTGTGCAATCTCGCGGGAATTCATGTACCGGAGGAGATTGCGGTGATGGGTGTGGACGATGACGAATTTTTGTGCGGGATGGCGGAGCCGGAAGTGTCGAGCGTGCATAACCCGTGGCAGCAGATTGGCTATGAAGCGGGGGCGCTGCTAGACCAGATGATGCACGATGCGAAGAAAGTGCCACGGGAAATTCTAATTCCTCCCGAACGAATCGTTACGCGACAGTCTTCGGATATTGTGGCAATTGCCGATCCATACGTGGCCCAGGCTCTGCGGTTCATTAAGGATCATGCGTGCGAAGGCATTGGCGTGACGCAGGTATTACAGGCGGTGCCCGTGGGTCGCCGATGGCTGGAACGGCGTTTCACGCGGGAACTGCGGCGTTCACCACTGGAGGAAATCCAGCGTGTGCGTTTGATGATGGCTGAGCGATTGCTGGCGGAAACCGATCTGCCGATGAGTGTTATCGGCCCGCGTTGTGGGATAGGCGAAACCAGATTTTGCAGCGTGTTTCGCCAGGAAACAGGCCTTACTCCCACCCAGTGGCGCCGCCGCTGCCGTCCCGGCGGGGGGCCGGTAATCAAGCGTGTCAGTCGCAGACGCGATGGTGAGGCGCAGGCATAAACCGTGGTACCGAAATCCAAGCCCATGGTTGTATGGGTTGATATGGTTGGGTAGGCCCGCTGGCGATCGACCCCCTGCGAGCATCACGATAGCGACGGGCAGACGCCTATGGTTTTTGGATACCTATGTAGATCGGGAAATCGTGGCCGCACTTCCGAGCCGCTTTCCAATAAATTACTCTCTTCTTTTCGATAGAGGTGCCATGCCGCACACCTTCGTTGATAGACAATCGAGATTTATGGTAAGGTTATACTCTCTTCGGGCTGTGGCGGTACTTTTTTCGGGAGTTGCACTTTTCATCACATTTGCGAGAATAGTTAGGGGTACAGGCTCGCATGGAAGCGGGTCGGCAGTTGAGTTTGTTAATCTGGGGTG
>JAJYZF010000024.1 GCA_021800165.1 Planctomycetota bacterium
TGGTAAATGGTTCCGTCGCGGACCATGGCGAAAAGGATGCCCAGCAGTCGGCGGGCCATGGCTACGTTGGCCTTGGGCTTTCCGATCCGCTGGATCAACCGTTGGCGGATGACCTCTTGGCGGGCATCGGAGCGGCACAGGGTCAAAGCAGCCTTGCCCAAGGCCCAGCGCAGGGTGGCGTTGCCGGCTTTGGTGATGTTGCCGGACTGCCTGCGTCCGGCGGATTCCTCATTGTTGGGGGTCAGTCCGGTCCAAAATTGCAGGGTATCGGCATTGGGAAAACGGGAGAAGTCGCCGATCTCCGCGGCAATGATGCAACCCCATATTTCGTCAATGCCTGGAACACTTTTGAGCAACTCGACCAAGGGCACGAAAGTGGGCTGGCGATTGGCGGCGATGATGCGTCGCCGCAGCGATTCGCGTTGGCGTTCCAGCAGGGAGATGATATCCAGAAAGTTGCTGAAGGCCTCCCGTTGAACATCCTTGAGCAGATGGCCGCGGGCCAGGAGCCACTTTTGAGCCGACGCGGCATCGAGCCTGGGGCCGGCCAAATTGGCGGCCAACAGGATCGATCCCATGCAGTGCTTGACGCGGGAAAGCGTACGCGAAAGGCAGTGCCAGTGACGGCCGAGCTTGCGCAACTGCGATATGTGTTCATCGGCGATCCAGCCCAGCGGGCAGTCTCCCCGAGCCAGGCGGGCGGCGACGTCGGCGGCGTCGTTGCGGTCATTCTTGCGGCGTTTGCCGCGGAGGCGGGCCAGTTCGGTGGCGTCGGCGATGTCCATACGTGCTACGCAGGATCGGAAGCGATCGATGAACCATTCGGCAAAGCCCACAGCCTCAACGGCCAGATGACAGGGCTGGGGCCTGGTCCGTATCCACTCCTCGATACGTGTGACGCATTTGGTATGGCAGGTTAATGATGTGAGATTGTTTCCGGCCGCATCGAAGGCCACAAGGGTAACGGTGGACTTATGAAGATCAACACCAACGAAAGACTGGAAGGCTTGAGCGGTTTCGGGCATAATATGTTTCTCCGTGTAAGGGGTTGTAAAAAGTCATTCACTCTGCGGAAGTCTAACCGCTTCCGCCGGCCCCTACACGGTTTTACCCTGGTGGAATTGTTGGTGGTGATCACCATTATCTCCATCCTCATTGCCCTGCTGCTGCCGGCGCTGGCCGCGGCCCGGCAAGCCGCCCGTACCGTGGCCTGCCTGTCCAACCTGCAACAAATCGGCCTCGGCTTGACCATTTACGGCACAGAAAACAAGAACTTTGTCCCACCCGGCCAGGAATGGACCGGCACTTGGACGGAAAATTGGGCCTCTATTCTGGTGGCCACAGGCGTAATGCCCTATCACCAGCCTCTTTGGCCCACGTGGCACTCCAACGCCCCCGTTTCCGCCAACCGCGGTGTATTTCGTTGCCCTTCCGATTTACTCACCACACCGCGGTTTTTTGACTGGACGGATGGTGCCCCGAACGCTTTCATCGTCGATCCGTATCCGGTCAATGGAACCGACCCGGGGGCGCAGGTGTGGCGCGACGGTTCGCAATTGTGTCATCCGGAGGAAATTGTGGATACCTCCTACGGTGTCAACGGTGCCTACGGTTATCTGACTACTTGGAACATGTACAGCCACTACCTGTTCAGCAATTTAACCCCGTGGTTGAGGGGTTCCTCGCCGGCACCGCTGCTGGAACTGCACCGGTTTACGGATATCACCAATCCCAGCAAATTCGCCATCGTATTTGACGGCATTTACCTGTTGGACGGCGATCCTGGAAAAATCAACGCCCGCCACGACAACAACACCATCACCAACGTCCTTTGTGCCGATGGCCACGCCGAAAGCGCTCCGCGCACCGATATTCCCATGACCCCGGCGGAGTTCAATTCCGCCGCTGCGCTGAATCAGTTTCCGCGATTCCAGTGGTGGCTGGATCAGCATTAAATTCCAGTCGGAAAATCCAGAGCTGCGACTATCGCCAATGGCCCACGCCATGGTGGCCGCCACCAATGCCAGTCCGCTGCTTCAGCAGTCCGCGGCGGATGCCCGCACCATGGTTGACTCAGGTCGGTGCGGGTTCGATAGTTGCTTGCCGGCCTCCACCCCTCCGAAGTGCCGCCCGCATCCGGGAATAATCCTTCTGCCCTGCCGGGTTACAGCGGACCAACCGGGCCGATGCAAAGCGGCCAAGGGTCTTAAAGACACACCATGCGCAAAATAGCATAAAGTGCATATTGAATACTTTCGCCCGGGCCGCAACAATACAAATGGACAGGCTGGAGTAAACATGATAAACTACCATTTTAAGCCACAGTCGATACGTACCACCGGTTTTACCTTGGTGGAATTGTTGGTGGTGATTTTCATCATCAGCGTGCTCATTGCTCTGTTGCTGCCGGCGCTGGCCGCGGCTCGGCAAGAAGCCCTCAGCGTGGCCTGTCTGTCCAATGAACAGCAATTGGGCCTGGGGGTAACGCAATACGCCACGGATAACAAAGGATCCATGCCGTTCTATAATTTCAAAGGTTTGTGGGTGGTTTCGTTATTGCCCTATATGGACAAAGCCCGGCGGGCCCTACTATGCCCCGCCACCACCACTCCTCCCATACACCCAACGCCAAGCCCCAACGGAACCGTCTCCACCGCATGGGATTGGGCCTATTACGGCGGATACGATTACATGGGTAGTTACACCTTTAACGGTTGGCTTTATGGAGGGGCCTACGATACCGCCATTCCCACCAACCAGGGCTTTTACCCGCGGAACCAATACCTGGGCATCAACAATGGCTATTGGCCCTCGCAGTACAAGTGGCAGGCCATGTACTGGCCGGCGAATATGCTCTCCATCAACGGGGCCTCACGTATTCCGTTGTTTACCGACGGAGTATGGCCCGATTGTTGGCTGGAGCCGACCGACCCCGCCCCGCCCAACCTCATCAGCCCGCTGGATCAGGGCTGGAATGCCACCGGAGGGGGGCCAGGGAATGTGGCGTTTATGTATTCCCCGCCACACGCAGGGCGTGAATATGGTATATCTGGATGGCCATGCGGCCCATCTGCAACTCTCGCAGTTGTGGCAGCAGGAGTGGTATAAAGGCTGGGTGCCGCCGAAGGCTGCGCCGGCGTTGCCGTGGCCCTGAGAATATAAGCCATCCGGCAGGCGGGACAAATCACGGGCCAATGCAAATGTTTTTCTTATGTAAAGGGTGTTTATTCATGAATCCATCAAAAGTGTTAACCTCTATCTGTTGTGCCATCGCTTTGCTAATGACCAGTGCCGTGGCTTTTGCCACGGCCGGCACCCCCACCAACCGCGAATTAGCCGCGGGCTTTCTTACCAATGCCAACATGGCCTTGGGTACCAAAACCCCAACCGGTTGGAGCCTGGGTTCCTACCGCGTGGGGAAAATATCCCTTATTCGCGACACCAAGGTATTTAAATCCGCACCGGCATCGCTGTGTGTGGATACCCATGGCAAAAAAGCCAGCAGCTTTGTGTTTCAGCAGTTGCTGAAAAACCCGGTTAAACCCCTTCAGATCGGGTGCTGGATCAAGGTGCGGGGTAAGTTTCCGCCCAAATCCATCCAACTGGCCTTGCAGGTCTTTGATGCCCGATGGCACCAGATAGACTGGATTCCACTGGCGCTGCCGATGGCCACCACACATTGGCAGCACCTGGGGGCTAACGCCACCCTGCCCAAAGCCGCGGTGCATACACTGCTGGGTGTTTCTTTTTCCGGCAACGGTAAAATTTGGATTGATGACGTTGCGGTGCAAATGGCCGTGGCCCCAAAACTCCATGATCACCCGCTAATTTCCGCCGGTGCCAAATCGCTGTCGCTGGTTATTGCTCCGTCCAATCCGAATCTGCGCTACATCGGTCGTTTTGATACTTCCCAGCCCGCCTCGCCGCGCTGTGCCTGGGCTAACAGCAGCGTTACCATTCGTTTTAATGCCGCCGCTATCAATGTAAAAATGGCCGGCGGTGGGGCGGATTATTGGCAGGTGGTGCTGGATTCGCGTCCGATCGCCCGGTTGAAAATGATCGGCAAGCCGGCCCTCTTCCGCTTGGCCGACCACCTCAAGCCCGGTGTGCATGAGATTACCCTGGTGAAACGGGGTGAGCCTATTTTTGGAGTAACCCGAATTTTGGGCTTTGAGCTCAGCTCCGGCGGCAAGGTTCTTCCGGTGCCGCCCAACCATCGGCATCTGGAAGTGATCGGCGATTCCATCAGCGTGGGCTTTGGCAACCAAGGCCCGAACCAATATGCGCCCTTCTCCGCGGATACGGAAGATGCGTATATGTCTTACGGTGCCATTGCCGCCCGAAAACTTCATGCTGAATATGCGTGCATCGCCTGGTCCGGCAAATGCCTGTGGCCCCACAACAGCATCCTGAAATTCTACGGACTGACCTTACCGCCGCAGGCCAAAAGCGTCTGGAACTTCGCCCGGTGGAAGCCGCAGGCGGTGCTCATCAACTTGGGCACCAATGACTTTGCCGCCGGCAACCCGCCGGAAAAAGGCTGGGTGGGCGCGTACGAAAAATTTGTAGCTAAGCTCCGCCATGAATTTCCCGGAGTGAGTGTGTTTTGCGCCCTAAGCCCGATGCTTTCCGATCCCTGGTCGAAAAGCAAGAATGCCCGTACCACGTGCGGTAACTATCTTAAAGCCGTGGTCGCGCACTTTCGCGGGCAGGGCCATAAAAAAGTTTATTACCTGGATTTTCCGATGCAAAATGGCAGCCGCGGCTTTGGGGCCATGTGGCACCCCAGCGTGAAGGAAGATCGGTACATGGCGGGTATCATGGCTGAAATAATCGCCGCAAAACTGGGTTGGTAGTCCTGCGGCGGCTGCGGCTACCGATGGACCGCGCAAGCCGGGAATCGAAATGAAGGCAATGGTGTGACGAATTCGTCAGGTGATTTACGATGGTCCAGGCCCGTGAATTCGGCGGCTTCATCGCCGCCGATGGACCGTCGCCATTTTTTGGCCGGCTTCTTAACCACCGCTACGGCGGCGCTGGCGGGCGGGCGTCAAATTGCCCTGGCCTCGGCGGCACCGCCGGCCAGCAGGCCCCACCGCAAAGGCGAGCTGCTCGCGGCCAGCCACATCCGCCAGGCCGCATACCAATGGAACAACGTGGTCATGGGCGGCGGCGGAGCCATCCCTGGTATTGTTCTGCATCCCAAGGTTGCCGATTTGGCCTACATCCATACGGATGTCGGCGGGGCTTATCGCTGGGACGCGGCAGGCCGGCATTGGATTCCCCTGCTGGAAAGTATTCCGTTTACCCAGTGGAATCTCTACGGCGTGGACTCTATAGCCGTGGATCCCAACGATACCACCGGTAACATCGTGTACATCTCCACCGGAAAATACACCGCCAATTGGGCCAAGCCCATGGGCATGGTGATGAAATCAACCGATCGCGGGGCCACCTGGCAACGCTTGCCCATGACACCCACTGGCGGCAGCAATGGAGATCAGGGTTATGGCGAACGCCTGGCGGTGGACCCGCATAACAGCCGCCACGTCGTGTATGCGGCCCGTCTCCACGGCTTTTTCGAGAGTTTTGATGCGGGAATTACCTGGGCTTCCGTCCAAGCCGGCCCGCACGGCTTTTCACCCATGGCTCGTGATCCGCACAAACGCGGCCACGGACTCGGATTTGCCGTATTTGATGCCTCTTCCGGTGTCACCGGCACGCCCCCACGCTCACGCGTGATCTATCTTGGCGCTACCGGCGAAGGTGTTTGCCAAAGCCGCAACGGCGGTAAAACATGGCACTTACTGCAAGGCAGTCCTCCTTGGCCGCGCAAAGGCGTTATCAGCCAGGATGGCACGCTGGTGGTGTCCCACCGCCATGGCGTGGCCAAATGGGCCCATGGCCGATGGACCCATATCACTCCACCCGCACCCGGCGGTGGCGGCGGTTGCGCGGTGGCCATCGCGCCGACGGACTCCAACCATATTCTGGCTACCTTGGGCGGTGGTAATCACACCCCGGTATTTCGCAGTACCGATGGCGGAATGACCTGGCGCAATGTTGCGGGCATCCGTCATCAAACCATCGGGTGGTGGGCAAGCTGGCAGTGGTTTTCCAATCCGTTCAGCTTGGCATTTGATCCTCATCATCCGCATCAGGTATGGGCTACCGACTGGTACGGCGTTTATCGCACCCCTGATATTCGGGCCGCCAAACCAGTTTGGACCAACTGGGTCCGTGGCATCGAGGAAACCTGCATCATCGGGGCGCTGGTGGCACCCGCCACCGGGCCGCGTAGGCTTTACAGCGGGGCGGCGGACATTGGAGGCTTGGACCAAACCTCTTTAACCCAACCTCCAACCCGCGGCATTTGGGTAAAAGGCCTGCCCGCCGGGCTGGATCGCACCGGTATCGCCGTGCATCCTCAAGACCCCCGGCGGGTGGTCTGCGTGGGCACCACCAACTGGAATTCGCCCGGCAGCGGCGGCTATTCGCTCGACGGCGGAACCACCTGGAAAGTGTTTCCACATCTGCCCTACCAAGGCATTATGGGAGGGCGGGTAGCCTTTGTCGGCGCGCAGCGGCGAATTTTGTGGGTCCCCCAAATTGGCCGGCCCCATTACAGCGACGACCTGGGCCTCACCTGGAAACTCGTACGTTGCCGCGAAAATCTTTCCGGCTGCGCCCATGGCAACAACATTTTTGTTTACGACCAGCCCCTGGCTGTGGACTTGGCCAACCCGCAGCGCGTGTACCTGCTGCAAGGCTCTACGGTTCTGGTGAGCACCGATGCGGGGGCCGCGTTTACCCGCGCTGGGGCCAACGTGCCCGACGATTGGAATCATCAGGTCCATACCTCCGGCCAGCCCGACGATGTCTGGGTGTCCGCCGGTCCCAAGGGATTGTACCGATCCATCAATGGCGGCCGCGGCTTCAAAAAAATCAACCACGTGCAGGTCGCGGATATGTTTTGTTTTGGCAAAGCGCCGGCGGGAGCCGCATTTCCCGCCTTGTTTGTGCAGGGGAAGGTTCACGGCCAGTACGGCTACTTTCGCTCCGACGATCAGGCCCGCACTTGGGTGCGCATTGATATGCCGGCCCAGCGCGTGGGCGACAACCCCAACACCATGATCGGCGATTGGCGCATCTTTGGCGGCGTGTTTGTGGGCACCAATGGTCGCGGTATTTACCACGGTTGCCCGGCGGCGGCCTGATAAAAATATCCGTCGCCTTTCATCCTTCGAGGCGTCGGGATTGCCCCGTCGTGCTCCCGTCTCCCGACTTGCGTCCCCCGTCTCGCGGCTCCAGCCGCGCTCTCTACCGGCCGCCCCCTGAAAAAACACTCAATGCTTCCCCGCCGCATACAGGATCATATTCCTGGCCAGCCTCTGCGCCGATTTAGGCGAATAGCCCAAAATGCCCCACGTATGCGTTCCCAGCAGGCCGCTGGTGATATCCGCCTGGGAATACACTATCACCCACCGCGTGCCGCGCTTCAGCCCCAGCAGAGATGGCGTATGCCGCTGACCGTGGCTGGCCACATAAAATTTCCGATAGGTAACGTGGGCCACGTTGACCCCACCCGTAAACTTGCCCGTTATCAGCGCGGATGTGGGTGGAATATCCGTCAGCGGCGAACCTGGGTAAACCTTACGCACTAATTTTTGAAAGGCGTTGGTAAAGGCGGGTTTGCCGCCGGTGGCATCGGCCAACAACATTCCGCCGTGATGCAGGTAAGCCCGCAGGGCCGCCACCTGCTTGGCGGTAAAATGAAAATCGCCCGTGCCCGTCATTTCCGCCAGGGGATATTGGGCCGCCCGCAGGTTCTCCACCGCTACGGTTTTCACCGCCAAGCCCATCTGAAACTTCGCCGCCGCCAGTCGGGCCATTCGTGGCCAGGCCCCTGGTTCCGCATTCCAGTTGCCCGCGTATTTTACACGGGCCATCGCCAGATGCCTCGCCGGTGGCGTAACGGGCATCGCCACCGCCAGGGATTTGAGCCGGTCCGCCAGCGCCCTTTTGCCGGTGGCGTAAAAGTACAGGTTGGCGGGAATTTCCCAGTCATCGCGGCGGCTGAACTCCCGGCCCTGCCACGCCGCGCCCAGATCATGCTCGCAGATGATCCACACATAGCGCACGCCATTGTTGATGCCTACGTAACCATTGGTGTGCCGGGCATGGTACCATGGCTGCATGGTATAAAGAAAGCTGGTTTTGGAGAGCGTTTTAACCGGATACTTATTTTCCATAACCGCTTTGCCGCAGGCGATCATGGCGTTTTTGAACCTGCTCGATCCGCCGTCGCCGGAGCATAACACCAATCCGCCCGCCTCCACGTATTGGCGCAACTTCGCGATTTCGCCCGCTGTAAAATGCGGATCTTTATAGCCGGTAATCAGCAATATGGGAGAATCCAGCCAATCCCGCACCGGTGATTGCACGGAAACCACCTGCCAGTTCAGCGGCGCTTCATAAGTTTTACTCACCCAGGAGGTAAAATTGGCGGCGTCACGCTGGCGTGCGCTCCACTGGCCGTAGAATTTCTTCGTGTATTGCAGCTTGTTAATCAGCACGGGGTTCAGCCCCCTGTCCAAAATCAGCAGGGCATACGCGGTGCCGATGTAGGCATCCTGCGGGCCGTTGTAATCCATGTTGCAGGGCCAACTGCCGTTTGGCTTCTGCTCCGCCAGAAGGGTGCGGGCAAAGGCCCGGTACCAATTGTGGCCGCCGAAAGTTTGCAGCCCGCTGGCCAGAGCCACCCGTTCGTAGCCGTACATCGCATAAACGTTGTTCAAGGATGGAGCAAAATGGGCGTTAATCCAGGCCAGGCCGCGCAGGATATTCTTATCCGGGATGGAATCTAACCTGGGATGTTGCCGCAGAAATTCATCGCAAATAAAAAGGCTCGCCACTCCCGCCGGCGTGAACGGCACGGGCCGGTTGGCCACGGCTGGATGCGTACCCGCCAGATGATAGGTCCAAGCCCCATTGGCGTATTGGCAACTGCGCCAGTGCTGGGCCGTTAGCCGCCAGTAGCGGCCAGGAATTTCCAGTCCCTGGTGGGCGCAGGCCCATATTCCCAGCAGGCCATATTGGCTGTTGGAATTATCCCATTTGTCGGGCAGATTTGGGTTGGCCGGCCAGCGCGGCGACATGGCATAACCATACGCTCCATCCCGATGCAGCGAAATCAGCAGGTAGCGGCGGTCGTGTTCAAGCACGCGGCGGTACGCGGGTTTGTTGGGCAATAATGTGATGGCCGTGGCCTGAAAAGATGCCGCGTAGGTGGTTTTTGGGTTCAACCGGATGAGAAAATCAATGGCCGTGCGCATTGGCTTGGCGTAGGGGTTCACCTGCGGCAAATGCAGGCTTTGACCCACATCCAGCAACGCTTCCGTTACCAGCGCGGTTTCGCCGCCGTATTGCGGCACTTCGGGAATAGGTATATTGCCACGGCGGATGCCGGTTTCCCAGCATGGCTTTTGGCTGCCCGGATTCATATTTTCATGGGCCAGCAGGAAATGCACCCCGCGTTGAATGGCCGACACCACCTTGGCACTCGTAACGGTCCGGGCTCCAGCCAACGCGGGAGCTGTGGCCCCATACACCACCCCGCAGAGGCTAACCATAAAGGTGCGGCGCAAACCGTTTAGGGCCATGGAATTCATTTCTGTGGGTGTGCCAGTGTGTGGGTAGCGTCCGGATAAAAGGGTTATCCCCTTCGCTTGCCGTCGCGGTTTCTTGGTAGCGGTGCCGATCTTCGGCGATACCAAGCTTCCATCGAAAATAAAAAAAGGCCAATGCGGTTGTTCCCCGATTGGCCTGGTTTTATCACCGCGTCGATCAAGCGGCGGCTTGGCATTGCGTGGCGGGTTCAGGCTTTTTTCCAGCGCTTGCCCAAAACCAAAATTCCCGTACCCAGCACGGCCATCAGGCCCAGCGTGGCGGGTTCCGGCACCACCTGCACAATTTGGATGGCGTTAATCGCGGGGACGTTGGTGCTGTCGTAGGCCGCTACGGCGAAGCTGGATCCCGTGATATTGGTAAACTCGGCGTAATCGCCAAGGGGTGTCGGACTGGCCGAACTCGTGCTGGTGGCTTGCGTGAAAGTAAACGGGTTCGTTGTGCCATCAATATACCCGCTCCCGACGGGGTTGGGACTGGTTTCGTATACGACATCACCGGGTGCCGCGCCTGGTGTGAAGCCAAGCGGATTGCCCGTTGCCGTTCCGATGGCAGTTTCGACGGTATCTCCCGAATGGATTACAAGCGTGTAAACATAAACGTCGTAGAGAGTATAAGGAATATTCGAGAGCGAGACAATTACCGGGCCAGGGGACGTTTTGACGAAAATTGCCCCGTTCATCATGAGCTGATTACCGTTGCTGGAGTTAGCGCCGCCGCCGACCACCGCCGTGATGTCGTATGCGTCGCTTGTCAACACCGTGCCCGTCACTGAGGTGGAGGCGCCGCTGGAATCCACGATCGGCGAGGTTGATCCCAAATTGTTGGGGCTTGGTGGTAGCCCGTAGTTCTGAGTGCCACCCGCGTTATTGGTCGTGTAGTTCTCGTTATTCCAGTTTTTCTGGGCTACCACGCCCGCGGACTGCGTGCTGCCGAGTTGGTCGTTCGCAGCGACGTTATTCGTGCCGAAGCTGATGCCAATGCTATTGGCGTGGGCTGCCAACGGCACGCTGCCCAATGTCGCCGCGATGGCCGCTGCCGCGATAAGAGAAAAACCTGTCTTGGAAACCATAAAACACCTCCTGAAAAAATCGGCTCTTGCACTCAAAAGAAAACACATCCTTCAAGCCAGACCGGTATGTTGTTATCATCCTCATGGGCCATTGGCCCGCGTTTGAAAACGGCCAAAGCCAAACTCCGCCAAAACCGGGCGGGTTGCGGGACACCTGCAACCGTGCAAGTGCTAAAAGCCTTTGGACCTGGCCACGCGTTCGTCCGCGTTTATGCCATCCCGCCAACTTCATGGTTTTTATTGTCGCCGGTTCGCGGTCTGTAGTCAATAAATAAAATGTGCTATATTGCGCAGATTATACCCTTGTAACCCATGATTCGCGTGCGTGTCCCATAACCATAACCTTACGATAGCCTCCGCCGGCACAGGATGGCAGCGGCAGGCCCGATGGAAGGCCAGTCACGGCTGCCCCCCCCCCGATATCCCGGAATCGCCCCGCCCCCGGGGCAGGAAACAACGCCAAACCGGACAGGCGGCTTTTCCCCATCCTCCTCTCCAGCCCGTGGGCCATCTTGTATCTTCGTTTTCAACACGCGTCGCCCCCTGCCGACGGTCATCGGAGTTGTGGCTTCGGCCACAGCCTACATATTCTCTTCCTTTGCATCCACTTTGTACCATTGGTCCACACGGGTCCAATCGGCGGGTCTGGGTGGGGCGGGTTCAATAATCGGCTTGGCCTCGCCGGCCTCCACCATGCGCCGGATCAACCGTTGCCGCAATCGCTCCGCCACCCCCTGATGCGATTGGGTACCCGCCAGATTATTCAGTTCCGCCGGGTCTTCCGTCAGATTGTACAAATACTCTTCCACGTACTTGGGCGACCCGCGATCTTTCCACGCATTTTTATCCGGGGCGGTTACGCCATACTTCCAGCGCCCGGTACGTATCGCCCTGCCCACTTGCGATTCGCTGATCTGAATAAACACATCGTCTGGCCAGTGGCGGCCTTGGCCGCGCAACAACGGCAAAAACGACCGGCCCTGCATGGAGTCCGGAATTGCCAATCCCGCCGCATCCAGCAACGTGGGCGGAAGGTCGATCAGGCTTACCAATTCCGAAATGCGGCCGCCGCCCGCAAACGGCCCTCCGCCAATCGCCGTCGGCACACGGATGGAGCTTTCGTGACAACTGCGTTTGTATTCTTCATTGCGGGTTTTGAAATGGCATCCATGATCGGAGGTAAACAACAGGATGGTGTTGTTATCCAGTTCCAGACTTTTAAGCGCCTCACGAATGCGCCCCAGCCCTTCATCCAGCCGCTTGACCATTCCCCAATACCCGCCCAGATCCCGGGCCGCGGTGCCGCCTAACGCCGCCAGATCAGGCGGAGTCCATCGCCCCTGATAACGCTCCCGATAGCCATCCGGCGCGGGGAAACTGTCGTAATGGTTCTGGTGATGCGGTTCCACAAAGGAAAGGAACAAAAAAAAAGGCTGCTTCTGATGGGCATCAATAAATCGAACCGCCGCTTCGGTCAGGCCATCCACGCGGTACCCGGGCAAGCGCACCCGCTTACCTTGGCCATCAAAAAGTTCGCAGCGGTACGAATCGGATGTGAATTCCAGCAGATTCGCCGCCAGCCAATACTGATATCCGCCGCGTTGCCGCGTCGGCACCGGATCCTGGTCCGCCAAATGCCACTTGCCGATGTAGCCCGTGGTATAGCCCGCGGCATTAAAATAATGGGCCAGCATCTTTTGCCCTGCCGGGGGGGGGATGCTGTTAAGAAAGCAGCCGGTGGTGGTGGCATAGAGTCCCGTTTGCAGGCAACTGCGCGCCGGCCCGCACACCGGTTGGCAGGTAAACGAATTGAATACGTGAGTTCCCTCGGACGCCATGCGATCAAAATTTGGCGTCAAATCCAGCGGATTGCCATGCGCGCCTGTGCTGTCCCACCGTTGTTGATCGGTAAAAAATACCACAATATTCGGATGGTTCGCTTTTTTCATACTCAGCCTTTCACACCATGGCCTGTTGCCGACCGCACCCCTCGCCCCTTACGGCGTAAACCCCTGATAAAGCGCCGGCAAAGCCTCCCGCAAGGCGGCCTCGTTGGCGCGGGCGTCGCCCCGATCATAAAGATAACAAGAGGTGGGGGATCTGGTAAACGTAAAATCAAAATCTCCGTCGTCACGCACGTTCAGATGTACGGGCCGTAGGTCCGACGGCAAGCCGGGGTTGCGTCCGGCTTCCGGCACCGGCATGAGTCGAAACCCCTCCTGACATTTGACCAGACGCCGCCCGGTCAGCGTCTGCCAGATGGCGGTTTCCCAGACCCGGTGTTCGGTTTTGTACATGCCTTCCATGATCTCCGCCGGCAAGTCCTCATCCATCGCGCGTAAAAAATCCATCCGAGCGATGCGCCCGAAGGCAAACCCCAAATAGCGCCGCAGACGCGGTTCCATGCCGCGGATAAATTCCAGATTCGGCAGATTCCAATACGTGTTGTGTTGGCCGTAGGAAAACGGCCCCTCGCTGGTGGCGCACGGGTACAAGGCAATGGGTAAATCCGAGCGGAGCAGGCGCGCAAAAGCGTACGGATCCAATGCCACATTCCATTCCAGGTATCCGCCCGGAGCCGCCCCCGCGGATAAATGCAGCCGCCGCACCTTTTGCCTCAGCAACTCGGGTTGGCGGTTCCAGGCCGCGGCAATGGCCCGCGCCGAGCTGAAGCATAAAATGTCCACGGGTTCCGCGGAATCTCGCAGCGTTTCCAGAATCAGTTCCACCCCCGCCTGGCCGAACCGCGGCCCGTCGATCATCGGGTCCGTCCCGGATCGCATCTGGTAAAACGGCCCCGCCGCCACGGGCACACGCCGCCCGAAAATATAATTCAGTTGCGTCACGGGTATAAAACCCGGATCACGCGGGCCGCTGGCATCCGAATAAAAACCCGCTTGAGTGGAGCGTTGCCGAAACCGTTCGGTAACATCCAGAATAACCGCCCGCAACTCCACTTCCGGCAGGGCGTAAGCCGCGACCAAATCAAAATTATCCCCGCAATCCTGGTATGGATGATACAGATCGGTGACATCAATAATGGGTATTTTGTTCATGCCGAATCTGATTATCGCCCCACTGGCCGCCCCATGCAATAAATAGATTGTATTATTTTGCGCCAAATGTCTCTTCCAGATCGCAGCACGCCGGGCCCCGCGCACCGGCCGATCACCGGCGGGTGAGAGCACCATGAGCGGATTCGGAAAACTCCTCGGACGACGCTTGGGGGGCACTGCCGCCCGGCAGGCCACGAAAAGATACCACAATCTGACCCCGCATGGGCGCAGCCGGCACTCCGCATATCATTGCAGGCTGTCCTGCGGTATCACCACCGCCAAGACGTTCCGCCGATACGCCGCAGCCTCGCCTGCAAGGCCAACCTGCCGGCAAGCAGGTATGCAAGATAATGGATACCGCGTGCAAGGTGATGCCGGCCGAACTTGCCGGCACCGGCATACCTTATCTTGGCGATGCCGTCCGCCGCGCTGATTTTGATAATCTGCGGCACACCTACATGACCCGGCTGGTGAGAAGCAATGCCGCGGTCCGGGCTTACACGGGGGTAGCGCGCCTTAGCACGCCATCCCTGGCCCTTGCCGTCTCCTTGCACATCGGCCTGGCCGAAATGGCGAACTCCGGCGAAATGAGAGCCGCTACGTGTGGCCATGAGCAACCCCGCGTGAATTGTTGAGCAAAGCCAATGTTTACAGGATAAATGCGAAGTGCGCCCGGCAGGAGTCGAACCTGCAACCTTCGGATTCGTAGTCCGACGCTCTATCCAATTGAGCTACGAGCGCGATTGCCGCCGCTGGACGGCGAACCAACTATTATCCGGAATTTCCTTCCAAACGCAACAAAGTCGCCACACGGGCGGGATGGAGTCCGAATCGCGCTGGATGTTCTCGCTGAGGGCGATCCGCCGGTCAGAAGAGAGCCGGTTAAACCAACGGTCGGCCTGCCAATTTTTCCAACACGCGCAGCGGGGACTGCTGCGGCTGAGCCATCGACTCCACCGGCAGCAGATAAGTTTGCTCCAGCAAATATTGCCCCGCATCCACCGCATGGAGAACTTCATCCGTAAAGCATATCCAGGTACTATGCGCGGGGAAGCTAAAGCTGTATTGGGTGGCGTGCTTTTGATATTCATCGTCCAACTTGCCGGCATCGTGAAGAGCCAGCATGTAATGGTCATAATCCGTTCGCCAAGATTTGGTGACCCGCAATAAATACATCAACTCGCGGCTGCCGACCATCGGCCGCTGGAGGCGTGGCATAAATTTCGCCGCAAAGCCGGCAAACGGCTCGCCAATGCGCCAATCCCTGCCTTTACCTTCAGGATTGACGTTACAAAATACACGGATGATGCGCTTGCCGCCCGATGGCCGGGAAGGGAAAGAATCCGGATGCAGCCGGGTATCATCCTTGGTGATCTTGGTTGGCCGGCCCTTAATTTCCACCGGACGAAAGCTGGTGCGTCCCCGGATCAGTCCCAGAGCATAGGTGGGCAACAAGTTATGCATCAGAGTGCGTGTGGCATCGGCATAGCGCTGCAGCAGTGCGGCCAGTTCATCGCGCAGCGCCGAATCGCCCTTCATGCCGCGGATATCCCTGTGTGCGGCGTCGTAACTGATGTTTTTGGCACTGCCATTACTCCACACCGGGGTGAGAAGTTTTTTCTCCGCGTCCCGGAAGGTGAAATCAAGCTGTGGCAAAAAGACCACCTTGCCGCTTTCCATCGCGGCCAAGGCCGCGGTGCGCTCTTCCGGGCCGAATTCGGCGGTCCAACTCTTGGTGTTGATGGTTACCAGACAATCCATGGTGCCACTCCAATCCAAATCGACGGCGTACAGTGTAGCATCGGTTGCTGGTCTCTCAAACTGCCCCTGATCCCCCACGCCGGAGCTGCAACGTTGCCTTTTGGCCCCCCAAGCGGATAGAGTAGTGGGTAATGAACGCGGGCGACCGGGCGATCCGGATCAGCACGATGACGGTCATGGTGCCAATCGCCCGCCGGCGAACTACAGGAGCCAAGGATGAAACTCTCGAAAAAAGTTGCCATTATCACGGGTGCTGCCACCGGTATCGGCCAAGCCATGGCGGTGCGTTTTGCCCAGGAAGGTGCGGCGGTGGTGATTGACTATGTGGGTAAACCGGGCACGGCGGATGATTCGTTGGCCAAAATCAAAGCCGTGGGCGGCAAGGCCATAGCGGTGAACGCGGATGTTTCCAACCCCGACCAGGCCGCCAACATGATCGCGGAAGCGGTTAAGGCTTTCGGCGGCCTGGATATTCTGGTGAATAACGCGGGGATTGAATACAAGCATCCGTTTTTGGAATTTCCCATTGACCAGGTGCAGAAGATATTTGCGGTGAATTTATTGGGTCCGCTGGTGTGCGCCCAGGCGGCGGCCCGGCAGATGGTAAAACAAGGCCGGGGTGGACGCATCATCAACATCTCCTCCATTCATGAAGACCTGCCCATGCAGACCAACGCTCCTTACTGCGCCACCAAAGGCGGCATACGTATGTTGATGCGGACTATCGCCGTGGAACTGGCCCCCTACAAAATAACGGTGAACAATATCGGTCCGGGAGCTATTTTTACACCGATCGATCAAGATGTGGAATCCAATCCGGAAATGGAAAAGGCTTTGATGGCGGAAATTCCATTGGCTCGCTGGGGCAAGCCGGAGGAGGTCGCGGGCTTGGCTGTCTATCTGGCCTCGGACGAAGCCGGGTACGTGACTGGATCGACTTATTTTATTGATGGCGGCATGTTGCGCCAGGCGGGTGCTTTGTAAACTCGCCACCCAAGAGGCGTTTATACCGGGAGAATTTTTATGCACCGTATCACGCTGATGGTTCTGCCTGACAATGCCGCTTGCGCGGCGGCTTGGAAAATGCTGAGCTTGGTACTTTCGCCGCGTATTGTCTCGGTGATCGAGGAAATCGATATCACCACCGACCCGGAGCTGCTGGAAAAATATCGCGATGCGGTGCCGGTATTGTTGGTGGATGGTAAGGAGCGGTTCCGCAACCCCATTGATCCAGATGAGTTGGCGCGATCGTTTAACAATGAGTTTGGCGAAAGATTTATCGGCTTTACGTGAGGTCTCCACGGCGGTTTACCGGACGCAGGCCCGCAGCCATCGCCGCGCCGATCAAAAACCGCAAGACGCTGCTATGACCACCCAATGTACCATTCCCATTCGTGTGCGCTACGTGGAATGTGATTCCATGGGCTATCTGCATCACTCCCATTTCCTGCCCTATTTTGAGATGGGACGCACGGAATTGCTGCGCTTGTGTGGCATGCGCTACCGGGATCTGGAGGATCAGGGGATCGCGTTTGTGGTGACCAAAATAGCGGTTTCCTTTAAGCGCCCCGCCCGCTATGACGATGATCTGGAGTTGGTCACGAAAATAGTTCGGCAAACACACGTGCGTATTGACCATACGTATGAATTATACCGTCAGGAATCACGCCAACTTCTGTGTACCGCGGATTCCACGATCGCCTGTGTCAATCATCAGGGGCAGGTGATCGCCATCCCGGAAAAGCTTGCCGTGATGCGTGCGTCTTTCGCAAAAAAACATACTTAACTCTGTCCATTGGAGCAATCATGCCGGGATGGGATACAAATCGTGCTCTGGTGTGGGAAGAGTTTGTAGAGGCCAAGCAGGAGGGACGTTCTGCCGAAGCTCTGGATGCCCTGCGGCCGGCTTTTGAAAAAGCCGGCGATGATGCGGAACAACTTGCCGCGGTCTACGCCGCATTGACCAAAGTAGCCCTATCGGATTCTTTCCCTTTCCGGGAACCTTCCGATTTAGCGGGCATCCGGGCACATCGGCCGGTACCCCCTTTTCAGCCGCGTATCCAGCTCACTGCAAAGCAACTTTTTGACCGAATGTACGGGGCTTGGCTGGGCCGTTGCGTTGGATGCGCCCTGGGTAAACCGGTGGAATGTTTTATGGGTCCACAGGCGGGGATGTCATCCAAGGATCGAATTAAAACCTATCTTAAGGCTGTGGGTGCCGACGAATATCCGCTCAAGGACTATTTCCCTCAACATTCTCCGGCCGAGGCCCGCACCGGTGCGGTTGGCTGCAAGGCCTCGACCCGGGAACATATCGCTTTTATGGAAACCGACGATGACATCCGCTATACGATCATCGGACAGATCGTTTTAAGCGAAAAATCCGCTGACTTTACCTCGTGGGATGTGGCCTGGGCCTGGATGCAGCATCTTCCCTATCGGGCGGTTTGTACCGCGGAAACACAGGCCTATCGGAATCTGGTGGATCGCTATGACTTTCATTGCGGGACTCCCGCGGCGGAGCCGGACTGGCAGTGGGTCCGCACTCATCACAATCCTTACCGCGAATGGATTGGGGCTCAAATACGGGCTGATTCCTGGGGTTACGCGGCACCAGGAAACCCGCCATTGGCGGCGGAATTTGCCTGGCGCGATGCCCGCATATCGCACGTTAAAAATGGCATCTACGGCGAAATGTTTGTCGCCGCCATGATCGCCGCCGCCTTCGCCTGCAATGACGCTCGCGAAATTATCACTGCGGGTTTGGCCCAGATACCCTCAACCTCCCGGCTCTTCAAGGCCGTGCAGGAGGTGGTGGCCATCTGCGATAAATATCGCCTGGATCCAGAACGATTCGAGGCGGTTTTGGATGAAATCTACGCCTTGCTGGGGCACTATCACCCCGTCCACACCATCAACAATGCGGCACTGGTGGTGGCTGGCTTGCTGCTGGGCGGGCAGGACTTTGGTCGGGCCATAACCATCGCAGTCATGGGCGGGTGGGATACTGACTGTAATGGGGCAACGGTTGGGTCGATCGTGGGAGCGATGCGTGGGGCAAAGTTGTTGCCGGACCGCTGGACCGCACCTCTGCATGACCGGCTCTTGGGTGGCATTGTCGATTATCACCCGATTGCCATTTCCGACACTGCGCAGCGCAGCGTCGCCATTGCCTCGAAAATTGCTCCTCTCTTCTGAAAGGATAACTCCTCTGATGCTTTGACCCAGCACCTGCTATTGGGTGTTGATTGCGCGGCGCTCGGTCAGATGGCGGAAGTCAGCGGTGAGGACCGAATTGGTCCCCCATGGAGCCGTTTCGTCGGCCTTTCGGGCAGCGTTTTGCTCTGGTCCTGCTCCTTGAAATGGCCTGGCAAGGCGCTTCCTTCTGATGGGGCGGTTATCACCCATCGCCATTGTCAACCGTCTCCGCTGCCGGTACGATTTCTGGTTGGGGTGTTCGGCGGCCAGGGGTTGACGGGCTACAATTTTTATAATGGAGATCTTCGATGGAGTATATTTGCCTGAACCGTGGAACCACCGGGGGCAATCTATCGCAGGAAGAGTTTGTGGAACTTGCGGCCGGAGCGGGCTTTGCCGGCGCTGATGTGGACATCAACTACGGTGTCCAGCACGGAGTTGCGAAACTTGCGGATCTCTACGCCACCCATCATCTGCGTTTTGGCGGGTGGGGAGCGCCTGATTTTCGGGCGGAAAGTGCCAAATTGCCGGAGGGTCTGGCGCAATTAAAAAAAATGGCATCCGTGGCCGCGCAAGTCAAAGCCGATTCCTGCGCCACCTGGATTATGCCTTCTTCCGATCTGCCTTTTCTGGAAAACTGGAACTTTCACGTGTCCCGGATCAAACCGATTGCCGAGATTTTGCGCGAGCACGGCCTTCGCTTCGGACTGGAATTTGTGGCTCCCTACCATTTGCGGCGTAAGTTCAAACACGAATTTATTTTTACACCTGGCCTGATGCTGGAATTGGCTGATGCCATTGGCACTAACGTGGGCTTGCTGGTGGATAGTTTCCATTGCCACACCGCGGGCACCACCTGGCAACATCTGGCAGAGATACCGGCAAAGAGAATTGTACTGGCGCACCTCAATGACGCTCCGCGAGTGCCGGTCGGTCAAGTGCAGGACGGCGAGCGATTATTGCCCGGTGATGGTGGCATTGACTTAACGGGATTTTTGCAGGCACTCCGGCGTACGGGCTACAATGGCCCCATGTCGCTGGAAGTTTTCAATCAACCGCTTCGTGAAATGCCCGCCCCGCAAGCGGCCACCTTGGCCTGGCGGGCCACCCAGCGTGTTCTGCAAGGATTATAGCTGGCCCTGGCAGAAGTGGTAACGGACTCAACGTTCAAGAGAATTCGGCGCTGGAATGCGTTGTGGTGCGAGCCGCAACAGGGATCTGGGGGCAAAGGTATTGCTGGTAAATTCTCTTGAAGGGTGATAGCGTGGGGTGCACATGGCTAAATCTTCCAACGTTTTTGCCCGTCCTCTGGCGGCATCGTGGGACGGCCCGCTTTACCGGCCCTTCCAACTGGGTGAAACGTGTGAGGAGTATTCGCAGCGCCGAACGCCGCTCTTTTTAGAGGCGGTGGATCCTGAAGGGGTGTGGATCTATACGCTATCCGGCTATGCCTACTACGAAAGAGCCGGGGAATTGCACATCCTTTCCGCAGGCACTGTGTTGGCCATCCGCCACCCCGATTCCGGCTGGTTGGAACGCGTGGCCAAGGGCAGCCCCTGGCGGTATTTATGGATCCATGTGGCCAGCGGCTTGGCGTTGGACATGTTCACCTTCATTCAGACCAAATTCGGTTTTCTGGGGCACATGCCGCCGCGTGCGCAAAGCGTGCGCAAAGCCCGAGCACTCATTGAACTGGCGGTGAAGCGGCCGCAACGCAGTGAACATTTCTGGTCCTTGCGCACGTTTGAATGGCTCAATACGTGGTGGCAGGATGCCCGCCGTTATCACCCACCTGCGGAAAAAGGCGGGGCGACTACCGTGCCGGATCATCCGCAGCCACAGGTGTTTATGCCGGACAGCGTCAAGGGCTTCGCCCGGCGCATGGGTTATTCACGTTCCTACCTTACCCGCAAATTAACCCGCGAATGGCACGAAAGTCCGGGCAAGGTGTTTCGCCGGGCACGTATGAACGAAGCCGCACGCCTGCTTAAGAACACGGACCTGCCCGTGGCCAGAATTGCCCGGCTGGTGGGATTTGTGGCCGTGACATCCTTTTGCCGGTCATTTCGACGCGAGTTCAAAGAGTCACCTCGCGATTATCGCTTCAAGGACCGTCGGTAGCCCGCTCCTGAGCGTGAAGAATATCCGCGATAAGTCATTTTCAGACAGCACCAATTCGCCATTCGCACCAGTGCTCTGGTTTGACCTGGCAGGGAGCTTACGCTACCGTAAAAAGGCCCATGGTGTCATGGTCGGCGGTGCCTGTTGCGCCGACGGTCGTGATGGGCTTGGTAGGGGCTATGCAATTGGAGGCGTGGCAGAGCGGTTGATTGCGCCGGTCTTGAAAACCGGTGACGGGGCAACTCGTCCGGGGGTTCGAATCCCTCCGCCTCCGTTGGCCCTTCCAAGTAGACGACCCGGATGTCAGCGAACAAAAAGGTGCGTCACCAGCTTGGCCCATGGAGTGGTCTTGCCAAGGCCGTTGGCTAAAGCCACCATTGGGCTGTCGTCTCGTGGCGGTATTCCGGCCCGCCGGGCCAATGGCATGGGGTTCAACAGAAAGCGGAAAGTAGAGATTTTACCTTGGTGGAACTGGCTTATAAAATCGCGGTGCTGGTGTACTTGTTCAATCCCCACGGACAGATGTTGCTGCTGAAGCGCTGCCGTAGTCCCAACCTGAATCTTTATTCGCCAGTCGGCGGCAAGCTGGAACAAGCCAGTGGCGAGTCGCCATTTGCCTGCGCGTTACGAGAAATCGCCGAGGAAACAGGCCAGCGCCTGACCATGGCGGATATCCGTTTGCTGGGAATTGTTTCAGAAAAGGCCTTTGAAGGTCGCGGTCATTGGCTGATATTTTGCTTTGAGTCTTTGACTGCTGTTGATTTTCCGGCGCACGAGATTCCGGAGGGAAGGTTGGAATGGGTAGACCCCGCCGAGGTGACCCACCTGCGGATTCCGCAAACCGACCGCGTAATTATATGGCCCTTGGTGCGGCAACACAGCCTGAATCTCAATCCGCGCGGTGCTGGTTCACGCGCGGAAATTTTCAGTGTACATATCGATTGTTCGGGCGGCTGCGACGCGTTTCAAACCACGCTGGAGCAATCCCATAGCGCTTAATTCGTTAGCGGCAACGGTTATGGGTTACTCATCCTCATCTTCATCGTAGAAAATTTCTTCGTCATCATCGATATCTTCATCGTCGAAGCCTTCTTCCACGTCGTCGTCATCGTCATCGAAGTCGTCATCATCGTCGTCGTCTTCGGCCTCATCATCGTCATCGTCCAAGTCGTCATCATCGTCGGCGATATCGTCATCATCCGCCCGCTTGCGCTTGGCCAAGCCTAACGGGATTATCTCATCAACGTCGGGTAGGTCTGCGATCGCGCTGCTGGACCAAAGGGCCCAGATGCCCTGGGAATCCGTCGTTGCGACGTCTGCCCAGAGCAAGCCCGTGCCGACCAATCCTCGCATGAGCGCGGAAATCCGGGCAGACTCTGGAGAATCAGGATGGTCGTGGGCCGGAACTCGTGATAACACAGATACGTTCATGGAACTCTTCTCCAAATGAGAACAGTGACAAGCACAACTTTGCAAACGGCCGGCGGAAACAATCCGCACGGCTGGACTTTTTCAATTTTACCGGTTGTAGCACCCCTATCAGCGAATGACCTAGGTTATTTTCGCCAAACCGCCCGAACTTTCAACCGGGCTGCGAAAGACCGACCGCCGGTGAATTGGTGCAATTTATAAACCTCCGCGAGCAATTGTTCAACCCCCGGCGGGGATCGTCCACAGTTGGGCTTCTTTATACCGGCCCGGTGGAATTCTCTGGCGTAAATTACCCACATTCTCCAAACTGTCAATCCACCTGGGCAAACTTTTTCAGTAGACTGCCGTCAGGGGCCAATGAGTCTGGCTGATGGTATGATAGGCTCGTCGTTATGAAAGGGACAAACCGTGGCTAAAGCCAAGAGAATCGCGATTTTTCCAGGAACCTTTGATCCAATCACCCGGGGCCATCTGGATGTTATTCAACGCGGATGCCGACTTTTCGACCAGGTTATTGTTGCCATCGGCAGAAATCCGGACAAGGCCCAATTGTTTCCCGTCGAAGACCGACTGGATATGATTCGCGGTCTGCTGGCCAAAATCCCCAATACCACGGTGGAAGCCTATAGTGGTCTTACGGTCGAATTGGTGCGGCATCGACGGGCGGTGGCCATTCTCCGCGGACTGCGGAACATGACGGATTTGGAATACGAGTTCCAACTGGCTCTGACCAACCGGGCCGTCGCCGATGTGGACACCGTTTTCATTATGACCAACGAAAGGTTTGGCTTTACCTCCAGCAGTTTAATCCGGCAGATTGCGGCGTTCGGCGGCGACTTGGAAAGTCTTGCCGGTCTGCTGCCCCAAGTGGTGATAAAAAAACTTCGTATCTACCGCGATCGTAAACTCGGGCCGTTTGCCCAGGCTCCGGTGGAACCACTGCGTTAAGCGCCCGATGTTTTGGTTTGTGGACGCTGTGGATGTGGCCAGTCGAGGTGAAAAAACTCACCGCGTGGGGCGTCCAGGCGCTCATACGTGTGCGCACCGAAATAGTCACGCTGCGCTTGAATTAAATTCGCCGGCGAAACAGCGGCCCGGTAGCCATCGTAATAGGCCAGCGCGGATAAAAATGCCGGCGCGGAAATACCCTGCTGTATGGCCAGAGACGCGACTTGGCGCCACTGTTGCTGGCCGCTGGCCAGAGCTTTTTTGAAGTATGGATCCAGCATCAGGTTGGTCAGGGCCGGATTGCGGCCATACGCCTGGGTAATTTTTTGCAGGAACCGGGCCCGAATAATGCACCCCCCGCGCCAGATGCTGGCAATGGTGCCAAAATCCAATGTCCAATGGTATTGCTCCTGCGCCTGCCGCATCAATTGAAAGCCTTGGGCATAGGCGCAGATTTTAGAACAGTAAAGCGCCTGCCGTATCGCTTCGATCATGGCCGTCTTGCCGCGCACGCGGCCCGGCTTGCCGCCTTTAAGCGTTCTGGCTGCGGCCATGCGCTCTTCCTTCAGGGCGCTCATGCAGCGGGCAAACACCGCTTCCGCGATAGAATTGGCGGGAACGCCCATATCCAAAGCGCTGCCCGCAGTCCATTTTCCGGTTCCCTTCTGCCCGGCCGCATCCAGCACCATATCCACGAGAAACTTCCGCGGCTTTACTGGGTCACGCTGACGCAGAATATCGGCGGTTATTTCAATCAGGTACGAATCCAAATCGCCCTGATTCCATTGGTCAAAAATAGCGCCCAGCTCGGCGGGATTGAGTTTTAACAAATGCTTGAGCAGATAATAGGCTTCGCTGATCAATTGCATATCGACATACTCAATGCCGTTATGCACCATTTTAACGTAATGGCCCGCACCATTCGGCCCCAGGTAGGCTGTGCAGGGTACGCCGCCGCTGACCGGCTTACCCGGGGCCGCACCTGGAATCGGCTGACCGGTTTCCGGATCCACCTTGGCGGCAATGGCCCGCCAGATCGGTTCCAGGTGTTGCCACGCCGCCGGATCACCGCCGGGCATCAGTGATGGTCCAAAACGCGCACCAAGCTCTCCGCCGGAAACACCTGATCCAAAAAATTTAAGCTGCGTTGCATATTGCTTTTCTCGGCGGATGGTATCGGTCCAGAGGCTGTTACCGGCGTCAATGACCAGATCATCTTTCTCCAAGCCCGCAGCCAGCAGTTGCCCGACTACAGTATCGATGGCCGGGCCTGCTTTCACCAGAATAATAATCACCCGCGGCTTTTTTATCGCGGCGATGAATTGCGGTAAGGTTTCGCAGCCGGTGAGTTGGCCCGGAGTGGACGGGTTTTCTCGAATGAATTCCTGCATCACTGCGGTCGTGCGGTTAAAGACGGCGATATTAAAACCATGGTCGGCGATGTTCAGGGCCAGATTTTTGCCCATGACGGCCAGGCCAATTAAGCCGACATCCGCGGGTTTGACGCTGTTACCCATATTTGTGTGCTCCAAAAAATGATGTTCGATACTCCATGGCGGATATGCTACTGCGGATAAAGGCGATCGGCCAGCATTGCGGCTCGACGAGGTGGATCGTCGGCGACTCCTGCCGGCCCGGCTGGACGTTGCGGCCCTTAGCGGTTAAATATATCCGGCCGTAATCGAAAAACCGGCTTGGCTGGTCGGTGGAAGTCGGCTCCACCCGGTCCCGCCAAGAACCCAGGTGTGCGGTGGGTCGTAATAATGCAACCGGGCCAAAGGTCCGGATTTGACCCCGGCTTGGACCTACGGAGTGCTTTGTTGTGAAGCAATTTTTCCGCCTGCATCGTGGCATCCGCGCTGCGGTGCTCGTTGGTATTACCGTTTTCATTCTCACCGGCAGTGGCTGTATTGATCTGACGGGTTTGCCCAATGACCCGGTGGCGCAAACGGTAAAGCCCGGTAATGCCCACTTGTATAAATACCCCGGTCATTTGTATGCGATGCGCGGCTTCTTGGGCATCTTTTCCACCGGCATGGACATTTTAGTCAACAAGCTCAACCGTCGGCATATCGTGGCCGCGGCGGCGGTGGCGGACGAGGCACGCTATCCGCTGCGAAAATTTTTGATCCGCCAATCCATCGCGGGTCGCCTCACCGGGCCTTTGATTTTAGTGGGACATTCCTGGGGAGCCGACGACCAGGTTCGCATTGCCCGGGCCTTGGGGCGGGCTGGGATCAAAGTGAACCTGCTGCTGCTGATTGATCCGGTAACACCGCCACCCGTTCCAGTCAATGTCATCCGCTGCGTGGATATTTACAAGAGTCATCCACTCACGGACTGGATACCGCTATGGCGTGGCGTAGCCGACGATGCACGCAATCCGGCGGTGACGAATTTAACCGTAATCAATTTACGGACCGCCAAGGTGGGCTTTGACACCTCCGTGGTCAATCACGTCAATATCAGTGCGGTGCCGGGGGTTCAAAAAATGATGATGCATTATATTTTAGATACTCTGGAGCGTGCGGCGGGCCGTCCGAGCGAGGCTGGTGCGACCACGTTGCCGAGTTCCGTTCATCCGCCGTCCACACCACGATCGACCGGCAAGGCCGGTGGATCTGTCATAGGGATCATGACCAAATCCGCATCCGGTGTTACAATCAGAAAGTAAAAGTGTGCCTGTCGGCGTCGATAGGCACCGCTTTTTGCGGCTTCTGCTTGAAACGAGCTATCTGTTGCGCTTGATTGTGTCCATGACCACTTTCGTGTGTGCCTGTGTCTTGGTGGTTTACTGGGGCACCGTGGCGGTAAAAGCCCGACGCTTGGCCCGTAAAATCGGGAAAGACCCCAATGTGATTCCTCGTGAAACGGTGGGTCGCTGGATGCGTCTGATCTGGGCTCCCACCGTTGCCGCATGGTGCGTGCAGCCGTGGTTGGCGGTTTTTGGCGTGGGCCGGGGAACGGTTTGGTTGGGAAGACTCTTAAAGCCTGTTCAACCGGTCGCGGTGCTTGCGGCGATCGTGGGAAGTCTGTTGGCCGTTGTGGCGTTAATTTTGACCATGCTGTGCTGGCGACGCATGGGGCTGTCCTGGCGTATTGGCATCGATCCCGGTGAACGCACCGAATTGGTTGTCCAGGGTCCGTATCGTTTGGTTCGGCATCCCATTTATGCGCTGTCCATTTTGCTGATGCTCGGCGTGGTGCTGACCATCCCGACAGCTTTGATGCTGGTGACCGCCGGTATTCATATTATCATGCTGCAAATTGAGGCCCGCCGCGAGGAAACTTACCTGCTGAAGATTCACGGGCCGCAGTATGGCCGCTACCAGGAAGCGGTAGGGCGGTTTATCCCTCGATTTCGGGTACAGTAGTGGCTGGAAGATCAGTCGGCCTCGGGGCAGCGTATGCTTGGGGGCCGCTGGTGCGGCAGATGATGGAACCGCGTGGCTGAAAAAAATACAATTGATGCACGGCTTGAACCGGCCCCATCAGGCCCGCTTTCAGGGCCGATTGAGCTTAACGCGTTTCAACTTTTAATGCGCGACTGGACGAAGTTGGGGCCATATAACGCAGCTCAGGCACTGTGCGTCGCCGGGTTGCCGGATTCGTCGCGTTGGGAAACGTCCATTCACGAGGTGATTTCCGCCCTGGGGCTGGGACGGCCGCGGGTGGAAGGATCGCGGGCATTTTTTGAACCGGTCCAGCCTGTTCCTGTTCCTGTCATCACCGATGCCAACCTTGAAGCGCTGGCTGGTCAACAGATGAATCTGCCGTTTGTGGACGGCGATTTTCCAATTCGGTTTTTTATTATCACCGCAGTGGACCGCCACTGGTTGCTGGCGGTGTATAATCACTGGATCGCCGACAGCTTTGCGATGCGCTCCGTCATACGTAATATGTTTCACCGGTATTGTGATTCTCGTGCGTGCCTGGCCCCACTGACGCTGGTAACACCCAGCTTCACCAGTTTGTTTGGCCGCTATTTGGGCCGATTTCCGCTGCTCACGAGAATCCGCATGAGTTCGGCGAATTCTCTGCGGCACCTGCAAGCCTATCGGCTAAACATGGTGGATCCGCTGGATTTCCATTCCGTCGTGTCTCTGCGTCAATTGCCGGAGGGCTTGGTGGAGAGTTTGCGGCATCAGGCCCGGATCTTGCGCTGCACCATGCATGATTTGTTTTTGACCGCACTGGCCTGGGCCTGCGGACGGCTGACGGCGGCCGATCGCTATCGGCCCCGGCGGCGGCACAATCGTACGAAAATCGCCTTGGGAACCATTGTCGATATCCGACACTGCGCCAGTCACCCGTTGACGGACGTCTTTGGCCTGTACCTGAGTTGTTGCACCATGCTGGTGGACAAGCCCGAAACTCGCCAACTCCAGGAGTTGGCGCGATCCATCGGCAGCCATTCCCGCTGGATTAAACAATCTAACCAGGCGGTACGCCGCTTTGGCACGCTTAAGACCGCCCATATCTGGTACCATCTGCTTGGCGATCCGCTGCATCAGGCGGGCTTTTTTCAAAAGGCCAGTCCCACGATCGCCGGTATCTCCAACGTGAACCTGACCGGTGATTGGATGGACCAGAACCAGCCCATCTCCACCGTTGGCCCCAAGGTCCTGGACTACATCCGCATTTCCCCCACCGGACCACTGCTGCCAATGGTCTTTACACTGACCACCATCGGCCGGCGGCTCTCATTAAGCGTGACCTATCGGACCACGGCGCTCAAGCCAGAGGCGCTCGACACGGTGATTTCCGATTTTATCGCGGCCCTCATGGAGTTAGCCCGATGAGGCTGCGTGGATCGTCTATCCGCACGGCGATTGGCCGCGTCAGCCGCCAGGTGTTGCGGCCGGTTGCTGAAACTCTCTTTCCCCCCAACTGCTGGTTAACCCATCGCCCGACAACCTGGCATGAAGGTGGCCTGAGCCTGTCGGTCCGTGCGAGTATCGCTGCGGCCTTGGCTCGGCCCTATTGCGGGCGCTGCGGTGCTACCCAGGGACCATGGTCATTCTCATACGCCGGTTGTCAGCGCTGTTCCCACCGCAACCTGGGTACCGTCGCTGTTGCCCGCGCCGGCACCTTGGAGCCGCCTTTCTCTTCGCTCTTGTATCGGCTTAAATTTGGCCGACACTGGCAGATTGCTCCGTTGTTGGCGATTCCATTATGGCAGGCACTGCAGCGCCAAATGACGCAGTGCGACTTGGCTCTGGACGCCATTATCCCCATTCCTCTGCACTGGATGCGCAATTTCACGCGGGGCTTTAATCAGGCGGAAGAACTGGGCTGGCAACTGAGCCGACTATCCGGTGTGCCCATGCACCGCGCCCTTTGCCGAATTCGCCAAACTACACCCCAGACCCGAACCAGTTCCGTCAGCGCACGGCAGGATAATTTACGCGGGGCATTTATGGTGCGCCGGGGCTACGGCTTTCAGGGAGCCACAGTCTGGCTGATCGACGATATATGCACCACCGGGGCGACGCTGCATGCCGCAGCCTCGGCCTTGGCGCGGTTGCCGGCCCATGAGCGCCCCGCGCAAATCTGCGCCGCTGTCGTGGCTGTTACCGACCATACGCCGCCGCCGCTGACATAGTAAAGTGTTTTATGCCGCCAAGAATGCAACCACTGCCGATTGATCCATATCTATCAGAAATAATCGCGGCGCTGCGCTCCCACCTGGCGCTCGTCCTCGTGGCCGAGCCGGGGGCCGGCAAAACCACGCGTGTGCCGCCAGCCATTATTCATGCTGGTTTACTCCCCATCGATTCGGCCAAACTGGTGTTGCTTCAGCCACGGCGGGTGGCCGCGCGGGCTATTGCCGGGCGGATCGCACAAGAGAATCAGTGGCAGGTAGGGCAGCAGGTGGGGTATCAGATGCGGCTGGAAAGTAACCTCCGTCCGCATACGCCCCTACGTGTATTAACAGAAGGGGTGTTGACGCGACAACTGCTGGACAATCCATTTCTGGATGGTATTGGCCTGGTGATTCTCGATGAATTTCACCAGCGCAGCGTCCATGCGGATTTGGCTTTGGCGATGTTGCGGCAAATTCAGCAAACAGTGCGGCCGGACCTGCGGGTTGTGGTGATGTCCGCCACGATGGCGGTCGAGCCTGTGGCGGCATTTTTAGGAAATTGCCCTATCATGAATATTCCGGGCAGAACCTTTCCGGTCAAAATAAGTCATCAACCGCGTGGTGATGTACCGCTGGAAACTCACCTGTTAAACGTGATTGAACAAACACTTGAACGGAGTGTTGCCCCGCCGACGGCATTAGGCTCGGCGGACCCGGAAGATCCGGGCGACATTCTGGTGTTTCTGCCCGGAGTGGGAGAAATTCAGCGGTGTAAAACAGCGCTCGCTCCAGCGGTCAAACGGTGGAATCTGCTGGTGCTTCCGCTTCATGGTTCGATGTCCATGGACGAACAGATGCGTGTACTCCAACGGGCCGAGCGGCGGAAAGTGATCCTGGCCACAAATATTGCCGAGACCTCGCTGACCATCGATGGTGTGCGAACAGTGATTGACTCTGGTCTGATGCGGCAGGCGGGCTACGACGCCCGCCGCGGTATAGATAGGCTGGAAACAATGCGTATCAGTGCGGCTTCTGCGCAGCAGCGCGCGGGCAGGGCTGGTCGCACTGCTGCCGGAAATTGTGTCCGTTTGTGGTCGTTACGCGAAGAACGCGGTCTGGCGGAGTTTGATGTGCCGGAAATACAACGCATTGATTTAAGCTCCACCTTGCTCTCTGTGTACCTGTGGGATTCTTCTGATCCGGATCATTTTGCATGGTTTGAAAAGCCCTCCGAATCAGCACTGGAAGCAGCACGGCGGCATTTGGCGATGCTGGGGGCGTTGGCCGCTGCACCGGAGCGTGGACTTTCTGCTTTGGGCCGGGCCCTGGCGCAATTGCCGGTGCATCCGCGGCTGGCAAGGATGTTGATAGCGGCTGGACCACTGGGGTTATGGGGCCAGGCAAGTTTGCTGGCGGCTCTGATTTCGGAGAAAGATATTCTCACATCGCAGCACGCTGGGGCCGTAGCGAAAATCTCCGCGGAATCGGATGTGCTGCGCCGGATGGACATATTTGAGCAAATTCGTGGCGATGGAGGTGCTGGCCACGGGCCATGGACTGGGGTCGATATGGCTGCCGTGGCGCATGTGGAGCGGGTCCGTGAAGACATCTTGCGGATGCGCCGAGAGGTCATCTGGAAGGATCCATCAGCCGTACCATCGATCTTTACCGTCGGGGAAAATCGTGAACAGTCGCTGCTGAAATTGTTACTGGCCGCGTACCCGGATCGGGTGTGCCGCCGGCGCAGCGACGATCATCAGCGGGCGCTGATGGTGGGTGGGAAAGGCGTGCGGTTGGCCGTGGGCAGTTCGGTCCAGCATCCGGAATTTTTTCTGGCCATCGATATTCAGGATGATCCGCGAAGCTCTCGTGGCGAAGCGGTGGTGGTCTGGGCCAGCGGCATTGACTCGGCGTGGTTGCTGGAAATGTTTCCGCAGGTCGTAAAGCAGACTCAGACGGTGGAGTGGGATTCCATCGAGCAACGCGTGGTGGCATTGCGGCGTTGGGTCTATCACGATTTGATCCTGCGCGAGAATCAGACCGGCGCACCCGATCCCGTGGTGGCCGCAAGCCTGCTGGCGGAGAAGGCGCAACCACGCCTGCTGGAAATGATGACTTCGCATGGAGGCGCCCGAGGGCTTCTGGCCCGCCTGGCGTTTTTGCGCCAGGCCATGCCGGAATTGCAGGTTCCGCCAATGACCCCGGAGGTTATCGCCCAAATTCTCTCTGTGGCCTGCGCCCACAAGCGCAGCATGGCCGAGTTGCGGGATGAAAACTGGCGCGACTCGATCTGGAATGCGCTTTCGCATCCGGTGCGGCGGGCCTTGGATCTGCACGCGCCGCAGACCATCACCTTGCCCAGTGGTCGTGTGGCCACCCTGGATTACTCCGCGGAGGGCCAGCCCACGCTTGCTGTACGGGTACAGGAAATGTTTGGTTGTACCCAGACGCCGCGAATTGCCTCTGGCCGGGTTCCGGTGCAACTGCAATTGCTGGGTCCAAATTTCCGTCCCGTCCAGATCACCAGTGACTTGCCAAGCTTCTGGAAGCAAGGCTACTTGCTGGTGCGCAAAGACCTTCGGGCCCGTTATCCCAAGCACGCCTGGCCGGAAGATCCTGCCACCGCCCGCCCACCGATGGTGGGGCGGGGCGGCCTGGCACGGTGAATCCGGCCGGTTTTGGGCCTATCATGGTGCAGAGTCGTCCGTAGATCGTCCATCATCAGGAGTAATTGATTATGCAGGCGTGGCTGTTGGAAAAACTGGGTTCGCTTGAAAATATGCATCTGGGTGAAGTAGCCGAGCCGATGCCGGGCCCGCGGGAGGTGGTGATGGAATTAGCTTTCGCCGCGCTGAACCCCGCGGATCGTTATTTGGCCCAGGGACAGTATCCGGCTCGACCGGAATTGCCGCATATTCTCGGCCGCGACGGTGTGGGTCGCATTGTCCGCGTCGGGACGGAAGTTAAAAACTGGGAGCCAGGCGATCAGGCGTTGATTCTGCGCGGCTCGGTGGGGGTGGAGCGGGCGGGAACTTTTGCCCGCATGGCGGCGGTACCGGCGGATTCCTTGGCAAAAATTCCCCACGGTTGGTCGCTGGAGCAGGCCGCGGGAGCCAGCTTGGTGTATTTGACGGCATATCAAGCGCTGACGCAGTGGGACGATTTTAAAAACCCAGGTCGGGTGCTGATTACCGGTGCCTCCGGCGGCGTGGGTGTGGCGGGGGTGCAATTGGCCAAGGCCCTGGGCCACACTGTGGTAGTGCTTTCGCGCCGTGTGGAAAAACAGGAAAAGCTGTTGGCTATCGGTGCGGATATTGCCCTAAGCCCGCAGGACACGCAGTGGCGTAAGCGCCTTTCCGAGGCGTTAGGCCAGCGCCGTGTGGATTTGGCCATCGACAATATCGGCGGTGAACTTTTTCCGGAAATTATTGAAACCTTAGCCATGTTCGGGAGAATCAGTGTGGTGGGCAGACTGGCTGGTCCGGTGCCTGAGTTTAATACCGCAAGCCTGTTCTTCCGGCGCAATAAAATCGGCGGTGTGGCCGTGGCCTCCTACACCTCGGAAGAATCCCGTGTGGTCTGGACGCACGTAACAAAATTACTCAAGGAAAGAAAAGCCCGACCCCTGGTGGACAGCGTACATCCCTTCGAACAACTGCCCGCGGCGTTCGCCCGCCTCGCCGCAGGACCCATGGGCAAAGTGCTGCTGCGCGTGGCAGGAACGTCCTGAGTTTCACCGCATCGCCTCATCCGGATGGGCCATGTTTTTGCGGTTGTACGTGCGGCCAGACCAGACATTCCCGCCGGTATAGTAATCCCACACTGAAGCCATCAAGATGGCCAGGCAAAAAGTAACGGCGGCCGCCAGGGTGAGCTCGGCTCCCGGTCGGCCGCCCAGAAAGCGGCGTACCCGTCGCATGTGTACCAGTGCCAGTGCGTTCACCAACCCCGCCAAGGCCAGATTGCCCCAAGCTTCCGGTGTCGGCGTTATCAGTACCAGGCAGGCCGCGACCACCGGATAAATGGGCAGCAGTACGCCAACGGATAAAAATCCCAAGGCCAGAGCCACCGCCGCCAGCGGATTGTATTTCAGGCCGGCATAAACATTTTTTTTGCCGCCGCGGAAGGTGTCCGCCACGCCCTCGTACATGCGGCCGAAGAGGAGTTCACGCGTGACCACGGTAAATACCCGAAATCCACGGTTTTTGGCCCGGCCACCCAATGCCAAATCTTCAATCAATTGCCCCTTGATGGCTTCATGGCCGCCAATAGCTTCATAGGCCTGCCGGCGAAAAAGCAGGAACGCACCCGCGGTGAGAACAACCCTGGATCTGGAATCGTTGCTGCGGTGCGGCGCGGCCATGGTAAACATGGCGGTAAGCGCAACCATCAAGAATCCCTGCTCCAAAAGATTCTGCCCTTGTGGCCGCGGTAAAATACTTAGCAGGTCCAAGTTGCGGTGCCGGGCCAGCCGCATGGCCTGGTGCAGACATTGCGGGTGAAAATGCATGTCGGAGTCAACAAACAGCAGATATTCGGAATCCGCCCATTCACCTGCTTGATGGATGGCCCAGTTCTTGCCCATCCAGCCGGGCGGCGGTGGCTGGGTGTTGTGAATAATCTTTAGCCGGGGGAATTGGGCCGCAAGCCGCCGGGCAATCTCTTCGGTATTATCCGTGCTCTGATCATCGACAAACACCACACGAAAATTCGGATAGTCTTGTCGGCAAATCGACCCCAGCGTCTCCCAGAGCACATGACCCTCATTGCGACCCGGAACAATCACCGTGACATACGGCGGAGTTAACGGCCAAGTTGCGGTGGGCGGCAGTTGATTGGCCGGGGAATCAAAAGTCTCCGGCGGCGTTTGGCTATCATACGTCAAGCCTTGCACCCGCTTCCAATCGCCAAAGCTGATGATGGTGATCCAGCATAGGGCCACCACAACCAAAATGCTCAACAGCAGTATATTCATGAGTGCATTCCCCGAGTTTCCGGGAAGGCATTTGAGCCTATTACCGGTGCCCTGGTGCTCCACGGCTGAAAAAACTTCACAAGCGGTGCAGGGCTTTTAGGTCTTCGGCATTAGCCCGACCCTCAATGAAATGACGCACGTCTTCATCCTCCATGGTTTTGATCTGTTGCGGTGTTCCCTGCGCGATAATTTTGCCGTTGAGCAACATCACAATCTGATCCGCCACCTTAAAAGCGCTGGCCATGTCATGGGTCACCACAATTCCAGTAACTTTGAGTTCTTCCTTGAGTTTTAAGATCAATTCATTGATGACGTCGGCGCGAATCGGGTCCAAGCCGGTGGTTGGTTCATCATAAAGCACTACTTCCGGATCCATGGCAATGGCCCGGGCCAGGGCCACGCGCTTTTTCTGCCCCCCCGAAAGATCGGCGGGCATTTTTTTTTCACTGCCGCTTAATCCGACCACGGCCAACTTTTCGCTAATGACCTGCTGAATATCACTTTCCGATTTTATCCCCTGGTGCCGCAGCGGAAAGGCGATGTTTTCGCCCACTGTCATGGAATCAAAAAGGGCCCCCATTTGAAAAAGAAAACCAATCCGTTTGCGGATAGGCTCCAGTTGTCTCTCGCTGAGGTGATTGATACGTTGCTGATGAAAATAGACATTACCCGAATCAGGCTGCAACAATCCCACAATGTGTTTGAGCAATACCGATTTTCCCGCCCCCGACGGGCCAATGACCACCGTGGTCTGGTCTGCGGGAATATCCAGACTCAGAGCGTCGAGTACCACCAGCGATCCAAATCGCTTGTGAACATCAGCGAAGCGGATGATGGGTTGGTCCGGCATATCGGTGGTGGGCTGTATCATATAATTCCGCGCTCTCCTGGTTGAAAATTCAGGGCTATAAAATCGGCGGCTGATTGGGCCAGACCATGACATAGATATTCGTCAGCAGCAGTGCCAGCACCAGATTCAATATCAAAATGACGATAAAACTGCTCACAAACGCCTCTGTGCAGGCCCGGCCCACGCCCTGTGCTCCGTTGCCGCAGCGAAACCCTTTGTAGCAGGCGATGGCACCGATGGCCAAGCCAAAAAACAGAGCTTTGATCAGTCCCGTGTTGATGGTATAAATATCCACCCCAACGCGGGCAAAGTGCCAGAATTGATCATTGTTGATGCCCTGCACATGCACCGCAATCAACCAGCCGCCGAAAATTCCCAGGATATCACTAAAAACAGTCAGAATCGGAGTCATCACCACGCAGGCCAGCACCCGCGGCACCGCCAGCGTGCGAACCGGGTCCGCAGCCATCGACCGCAGAGCCTCAATTTGTTCGGTCACGCGCATGGTTCCCAGTTCGGCGGTCATGGCCCCGCCGACCCGTCCGGCCAACATAACGCCCGTAAGAACCGGGCCAATCTGTTTCACCACGCTCAGCACGGTGACACTCCCGAGCCGGCTTGCCAGCCCCAGGGCATGAAACTGTGGATAGGCTTCAATCACCAGCACCGCGCCAATGAAGAACCCGGTCAACATAACCACGGGAATGGAAAGCGTTCCCAGATCAAACATTTGCGACAACATTTCGCGCAGACCAAAGCGGTCCACCCCGCGAAAGATTCCCGCGAGAATAGCCACGAAGAACCGTACAAAGTCACCCAGCGTCAACACCAGGGAAAGGCACGTCTTACCCAAAAACTCCAATGGGCTTAGGATCCTGAAACGATTGGAGGATGGATCTGCGGGTGTCAAAGCAACCGGCCCTTCTCAAAGACAATTTCTCCGATGCCGCGCCCTGCGCCGGAGTCAGTGTATTGTATACGCGGATGGACGCCTTGGGGCAACCATCCCCGTGCGGCAAGGGACTCTGGCGTGATGAGGTGTTGGACGGGCTGTTGCCGGCGTGGCCGCGCCGAGAGGGGCAATTACCGCAATTTCGCGTATGATACGCAATGAAGGTTGGCACTCCCGACAACAGAACCGGGGGCAGAGTCGATGATGGATTCGCATTCATGTGCGCTACAATAGCCGTTGCAGAACTTACCCCGGCGAAAATCGTCGCCGAACTCGACAAATACATCATCGGCCAAAAGGCCGCTAAAAGAGCCGTCGCCAATGCGGTGCGCAACCGTTGGCGGCGTTTGCAGTTAAAACCGGAAATTGCCCGCGATGTGCTGCCGAAAAACATCATGCTGATAGGACCGACCGGCGTGGGAAAAACCGAAATTGCCCGGCGTCTGGCGGCGCTGGTGGATGCTCCATTTATCAAAGTAGAGGCGACCAAGTATACCGAGGTGGGCTACGTTGGTCGCGATGTGGAAAGCATGATCCGCGATTTATTGGAATCGGCTATTCGCATGGTGCGCACCGCCCAGATGCAGGCGGTGACCATTCCCGCTTCCCAACTGGCCGAAGAAAAGCTGGTGGAACTGCTTTTGCCGTTGAGCACCACGGCCGACGAAGCAGATCCCGCGGTGCAGCAGCGCCGCCAGCGCAGCGCCGCCAAGATCAGATCCCAACTGGCCGCAGGCGTGTTTGATGATCAGATGGTGGAGGTCCCGGTCACGGAAAAATCTCCCCCGCTGCCCATGTTCGGCATGATGGGTGGGGATCAGGCGGATTCCATGCCTCCAGGTCTAAGCGACATTTTTGAAAAACTCTCCTCCAGTCGCAGCACCGTTCATAAAGTGAAAGTAACGGAAGCTCGTAAAATATTGGCCGCCCAGGAAGCTGAAAAACTGGTCGATCAGCAGGGCGTGGTCGAACAGGCGATCAGCCTGACCGAACAGTCCGGCATTATTTTTTTGGATGAAATAGACAAGGTAGCCACAGGCGGCGAAGGCCGTGGTGGTGCCGATGTATCGCGGCAGGGAGTGCAGCGGGATTTATTGCCCATTGTGGAAGGCAGCGCCGTCACCACCCGTCACGGCACGGTACATACCGATCATATCTTGTTTATTGCCGCCGGGGCGTTTCACAGCGCAAAGCCGTCCGATCTCATGCCCGAATTGCAGGGTCGTTTTCCCATTCGCGTGGAGCTGTCCGACTTGGAGCAGGCGGATTACGTGCGCATCCTCCGGGAGCCAAAAAACTCGCTGGTTCGCCAGCAAATTGATCTGCTCGCCGTGGAAGGCGTGCGTGTTTCTTTCACCGATGACGCCATCGAGGCCATGGCTGAGTATGCCTACAACGTCAACCGTAACACTCAAAATATTGGTGCCCGGCGCCTCAACACTATTCTAGATCGAGTGATGGACGACCTTTCATTTATGGCCTCGGAAATCCGGGGCGAAAAGCACGTGATTGACGCCCCCGTCGTGCGGGAAAAGCTGGCCGATATTGCCAGCGATGAAGATTTATCGCGTTATGTTCTCTAGCGGGAAAGATTAAAAACCGATGCTGGCGGCAGATATCTGTGCAGATGCCGCGGCACGCGTAAAATTGGGCGACTATGCAACCGCAGACCATTGAACTTTCCATTATTGCTCCGGCCTTTAATGAGGTGGATAACGTTGGGCCTTTGGTGGAGCGCATCCGCGAGGTGTTTGTGCCGCTGGGCATCGCCTTTGAAGCTATTATTGTGGACGATGCCGGCACGGACGGCACACGCGAAAAATTGCTGGAACTGGCCGGTCAATACCCTTGGCTGCGGGTCGTCTCCCTTAGCGCCAACAGCGGCCAGACCGCCGCCATGGATGCCGGCTTCCGCGCCGCCCACGGTCGAATATGGGCCACCGTGGATGCCGACATGCAAAATGACCCCGGCGAAATTCCCCGCCTCATGGCCATGCTTTCCGCGGATGTGGATATGGTCAACGGCTGGCGCCAAAAGCGCAGTGACAATGTCTTGCGCCTCGTTCAAACCAAAATCGCCAATGGCATTCGCAATCGGCTTAGCGGAGAAAACATTAAAGATTCGGCCTGTTCGCTGAAAGTTTACAAGCGGCAGTGCTTGGAAGGTCTTACCCTTTACAAAGGCATGCACCGCTTTTTTCCGACCTTGGTAAAGATGCGGGGTTTTAAGGTTATAGAGGTGCCGGTGAGTCACCATCCGCGGGCCCATGGCGTTACCAAATATAAATTCGGCAGTCGGGTCATTCGCGCTTTTGTCGATCTTTTGGCCGTGCGCTGGATGAAAAAACGCCAACTCCATTATCAAGCCCGCGATCTCACACCGCCCCGGATGCCGACAGATGCGTTCGTTTCGCGGCCCAGTTAGAATGACCATGATGACCACCTTGTCACGGATAGGTACAAAAATATGATTCATCCCACCGCAATTGTTGATCCCTTGGCTCAGGTGGAGCACAGCGTTTCCATTGGTCCATACGCCGTGGTGGAAGGGGCGGTGCATCTTGGCCCGGGGTGCGATATTCAATCCCATGCCAAACTCATGGGGCCACTGACCATGGGCAGCGGCAACATCGTCCATAGCTTCGCCTGCTTGGGCGATGTCCCGCAGGATTTGAAATTTAAGGGAGAGGAGAGTTGTCTGACGATCGGCGATGGAAACATTTTTCGCGAACACGTGACCGTGCATCGTGGAACCTCTGGCCAAACCACACTGGGTTCCAATAATCTTCTGATGGTGGCCAGTCATGTCGGACATAATTGTCGGGTTGGAAATTATGTTACCCTGGTGAATGGGGCCTTGTTGGGCGGCCATGTGGTGGTGGGAGATAGGGCAATCATTGGCGGCAATTGCGCTATTCATCAATTCTGCCGCATTGGCCGGTTGGCCATGATCAGTCTCACGTCGGCTTACAATGTGGATGTCCCGCCGTTTTGTATCGCCGTGTCCACCAACATGATCACCCAACTCAATGCGGTAGGTTTGCGGCGATCAGGCATGAGCGTAGCGAGCCAAAATGCCCTTCGTCGGATGTTCCGTTGGATTTACCGTACGCATGCCGGCGTGCCGTTGGCCAAAGCTTTGGATGATTTACCGCCCGAGTTAGGGGCAGTTCCTGAAATTCAAGAATTCATGGTATTTGTAAAAGCCTCTAAACGTGGTGTGGCTCGGTTCCGGCACTGGTCCACCCGGCACGGCCAGACCTCCACCGAGACCGACGATACCGACAATATTTAAAGTCTTGAACGCCGTACAATTATATCCTGTATTTAGTTTCGGTTCCGATCGGAATGGCAACTCCAAAGCTTGCCGCATGGATGGATTGTGCTTCATGGCCGACGGTCGCAATTGTGCCGCTCTGTTGACTTGCTATTGCGGGCTGTTGCGGAGATAAGTAATGGTGCCGGTAGGGGCCGGTCGGCAGTCCGAAGCGGACTCATGATCCGCCCGGAAGATGTTCGTCCCAACTGATGGATATTGAAAACACAAGGAGTAAATCAGTGGCTAAAACCGTAAAATCTGTGGTGAAGGAAAAATTTACGTTCGGTCTGTGGACCGTAGGCAACATTGGCCGTGATCCGTTCGGCGGCCCCGTGCGCGGCGTGCTTACGCCTGTGCAAATCGCCAAGTTGTTGGGCGAAGTTGGCGCGTATGGCGTAAACTTCCATGACAATGATTTAATTCCCATCGATGCCAGTCCCGCTCAGGAACGGCAGATTAAATCCAACTTCAAAAAGGCTTTGCGTGATAATGGTTTGGTGGTGCCCATGGCTACCACGAATTTATTTGGCGATCCGATTTTTAAGGATGGTGCTTTCACCAGTGCGGATGCCAGAGTGCGGGCCTATGCTTTGCAGAAAACCATGCGGGCCATGGACTTGGGAGCGGAATTTGGTGCGCAGACTTTTGTTTTCTGGGGCGGTCGGGAAGGGGCCGAAAGTGATGCCGCCAAAGATCCTGCCGAGGCCATCAAGCGCTTCCGCCAGGCGATCAATTTCCTCTGTCGGTATTCCATGGAAAATAATTATGGTTATCGGTTTGCCTTGGAAGCCAAGCCCAATGAACCACGCGGGCACATTTATTTTGCCACCACCGGCAACTACCTCGGATTTATCGAAACCCTGGATTATCCGGAAATGGTGGGGGTCAACCCGGAAGTCGCCCACGAAACCATGGCCGGCCTTAACTTTGTCCATCATGTGGCTCAGGCATTGGAGGCGGGCAAGCTATTTCATATCGACCTCAACGACCAGGAACCGGGCCGGTACGACCAGGATTATCGGTTTGGTGCCGCCAATATCAAGCCAGCGTTTTTTCTGGTCAAATTACTGGTCGATCATGGCTATGACGGCCCGCTGCATTTTGATGCCCACGCGTACCGCACCGAAGATTACCAGGGCGTAAAGGATTTCGCCCGCGGTTGCATGAAGACCTATATGTTATTGAAGCGGAAGGTGGCGCGATTTAATGCGGACAGAGAAATCCAGGCGCTGTTGAAACAAATTCATGTGCGCGATGAAAAACTCGAAAAATTAAGCGCTGCCTATTCCCCCGACGCGGTGCGCCAACTCAAGGCCTACAAGTTTAATCGCCCCGGACTCGGTGCACGCGGTATACCCTACGAAAAACTTGACCAATTGACCATGGAACTTATCTTGGGCGAACGGTAAGCTCGACTTTTGCCATTTTTGGTGGAGCCGAAAAGCCTGATTTCACAGACCTTTGAAGATGGACCGGAATTTTTGCACCCCCGTACAAAACACGGGATGTGCAAAAATTAACCCCGCAATCGCGAATTCCGGTGGATTCGACCATTTACGCCTCTAAAAATGGCAAAAGCCCAGCTAAGCCCTTGACCAGCCGGATAAGGCAAGTGGTCTCTTGACCGGTTCTCTGATGTCGCTACCGCCACGCCTTGGCTGGGCCGCGTGCAAGCCCCATGGCTCGTGGCTATTTTGCACTCGTCAGTTTCTGCACCACATCGGCATCCCGCGCGGAGAGGTTCGGGTACGCCGGATTTTGTCCTACATCCGGCCGACGTTTCCAGCAGCGGGCGCAACTGGCATATTGCCCACGGGTGTCGGTAATGGTGATGGCCCACCGATCACCGGCTTGAATCTGGTGAAAGCCCAATCCCAGGGCATCCTCAAGTTCCGCTCCGTACTCGGCCATGAGTGGGGCCAAAGCATCCGTGGCGGGAAAGACAATCAATGCCTGCGCATCCAAGGCGTTGCCAAGGCCGATGGATCGCTTGAGATCATCGAGTTGCTTGAGTCCATCTTGGATCAGCGGCATCAGGGTTTCCCAATGCCGGGCCGATTCCTGGAACGGCGGCGGTTGGGGCGTCGAAAAAAATCTTCGATGAATATCGGTATCGCCCGCCGACTGTTTCATGCCCGGCAACTGCAGCACCGCTTCCCAGGCTTCATCCGCGGTGAAAACCAGCACCGGAGCCAGCAGTTCCACCAGAGTCGTCAGCAGGCGATGGCACATCGTCTGCGAAGCCCGGCGCCGTGCCGCCCCCGGCAATTCGCAATAGAGGCGGTCTTTGATGGCTTTGGCATAAATGGACGAAATGTCCACGTTGCAAAATTCATACAGCAGCTTGAATACACGATGAAATTCATACTGTTCATAGGCTTGTTGAACCTGGCTTTGCAGCGTCGCCAGCCGATGTTGCATCCAAGTGTCAATGGAATGGCGTTGCGGGTCCACCGCATCACGTGTGATGTCAAAGTCAAAAAGGTTGCCCAGGAGGTAGCGAATGGTATTACGCAGCTTCCGGTAAGCTTCGCCCGTGCGGGCGAAGAGCTCTTTAGAACACGGCATATCGTGCTGATAATCAACACTGCAAACCCACAGCCGTAGCACGTCTGCGCCATTTTCCTTTAACGCATCCACCACTTTAATATCGTTGCCCTGGCTTTTGGACATTTTGCGCCCTTGGGCATCCACGATAAAACCATGGGTGAGCACCTGTTGGAATGGCGGCTCCTGGCGATAACCCGCCGCCTCCAGCAACGAAGCCTGAAACCAGCCGCGATGTTGGTCCGATCCTTCCAGATACATAGCCGCCGGATATCCCAGTTCCGGGTGGGTCGCTTCGAGCACGGCGCGATGTGAAGCCCCGGATTCAAACCATACATCCAGAATATCCGCCCCTTGCCGCAGCTCCGCCGTTCTAAAGGTGAAATCGTTCACGGTTTGGCCGTCCGGGGTGATGGCGGAATCGATCCACGTATCTCCGCCGAGAATTTGTTGCGGCGAATGTTGGTACCAGCAGTCGGCTCCGTGAGTACCGAAATAATTGGCAATGTGACGCAGCGATTTTTCAGAGAGCAAAATGTTGCCCCGTTGGTCAAAGAAGGCTGGAATCGGCACTCCCCAACAGCGCTGCCGGGAAATGCACCAATCCGGGCGGCTTTCCAGCATCCCCACCATGCGATTTCTGCCCCAGGCTGGGATCCACGCGACCTCTTCCACGAAACGGCGGGCGGTTTGCATCAGCCGACCACTGCCTCCGGCCCGCACGAACCATTGCTCAGTGGCACGGAAAATAGTCGGTTTATGGCACCGCCAGCAGTGCGGATAGCTGTGGTCGATTTCCTCTTGATGAAAGAGTAGATGATTGGCTTTCAAAAACTCCACCACCATCGGATTGGCCTGCCAGATGCTTTGACCGCGCAAAAACTCCGGCACGGAGTCATCATAGTGTCCATTGGCCAGCACCGGGCAATAGATCTCCAGATGTTCGCGTCGGCCGGTCTGATAGTCTTCCAAGCCATGGCCGGGCGCGGTATGTACCAGACCCGTACCATCCTCCAGCGTGACATAATCAGCCAGAACCACCGGCCCGGTCTGCTCACTGTGTATGGGGTGGCGATAGGATGGTTGAAGTGCGACCCAGGCTGCCCCGGTCACGGGTGCGGATACTTCACCAGCCGCGCAGCCGGCCCGTCGGAGAACCGATTCCACCAATGTCGCGGCCAGAATTAACGGCGGTTCTTCGCCACCCGCCTGCCGCACGCATACGTATTCATGCTTGGCACCGGCGGCCACGGCTCGGTTTGCCGGCAGCGTCCATGGCGTGGTGGTCCAGATGAGTAGATTCGCGGCCGCGGGCACAGGCCCCCATGCGGCGGGCCAGGTTTCGGTTGTTACCCGCAGCGGAAAGCGCACATACACCGCAGTATCTTTTTTAGGGGCGTATTCCAGTTCCGCCTCGGCCAGTGCGGTCTGATCTGCGATACACCAATGCACCGGCCTGCGCTGTCGATAAACCAGATTGTTTTTGACCAGTTCCGCCAAGACGCCTACCACCCCCGCCTCATAACGCGGGTCCAACGTTAAATAGGGATGCTTGAAATCTCCCTGAATGCCCAGCCGCTGAAACGAAGCGGACTGAATCCGAACAAACTTCAGGGCGTAATCGCGGCAGTGCTGCCGGATTTCTGCCGGAGAAAGCTTCCGCATTTTCGGCCCCAGTTCCTTCTGAACCGCACTTTCAATTGGCAGACCGTGGCAATCCCAGCCTGGTACATACGGGGAATCCCATCCCTGCATGTTGCGAAAGCGCACGATAATATCTTTCAGCACTTTGTTAATCAGGTGACCGGTATGAATATCTCCATTCGCGTAGGGCGGGCCGTCATGGAGCACCCATTTTCCCAGCGGGTGGTGCCGTTGTCGTAGAGATTCATACACATCGTGGGTTTCCCATCGCGCAAGAATGGCCGGTTCCCGCTGCGTGAGATTCGCCTTCATCTCAAAATTAGTCCGTGGCAGATTCAGAGTGTGCTTGTATTCCATCGTTGCCGGTTCCGCTGGGGGAGTGGGTTTAGATTCAGGTCTGGTCATGCTGCTGTTGGAACTCCATTAACACGGTGCAATCGGTCGTACGCCCGGGCCACTCGCCAGGACCGCGAATATAACATGATAAGACACTTTGGCCGGTTATCCCAGTCCCTAAACCAAGTGTGCCACCTTCTCGCGCCAAAAAATACCGCAGTCTCTCGGCCCTTTGCGCAGCGCGAAAACCTGCTACAATTACCATCTTGGCTAAATGAAACTTAAATTCAGATAAAAAGGACAAAATGGACATGACGGCCACGGCGGATATTTTTGATTTTACCATTATTGGCGGCGGACCGGTGGGCCTTTTCGCGGCCTATTATGCGGGTTTGCGGCAAATGCGCACCAAAATAATTGATTCGCTGGATCAGCTTGGCGGGCAGTTGGCGGCTTTGTATCCGGAAAAGTTTATCTATGATGTCGCAGGCTTCCCCAAGGTCATTGCCCGGGATCTGGTGAAAGACCTGATCGAGCAGGGCTTACAATATGGAGCCCAGGTGCATCTTTGCGAAACGCTCAAGGGCCTGCAGCGCGATGAAATCCACGATTGTTGGCGGCTTTCGTCGGATCGGGCCGAACATTATACCAAAACATTGCTGATTGCCGCTGGATCAGGGGCTTTTCAACCTAGAAAAGTCCCCGTGGCATCGGCGACCGCGTGGGAGGGGCGTGGGGTGTATTACTCGGTGAAATCGAAAGAGGATTTTGCGGGTAAGCGGCTTTTAATCATCGGCGGAGGCGATTCTGCGCTGGATTGGGCTATGAATCTGCACGGCGTGGCGGGGCAGATCACCATCATACACCGCCGAAACCAGTTTCGAGCTCATGAAGACAGCGTCAAGAGAGTTTTAAGCAGCGGAACACCAATTTTGACCTTTTGGGAATTAAAAGACGTGGTTTGTGCCGATAATAAGATCACGGGCGCTCTTATCGTCAATAACCAGACGCAAGAACAGCGAACGCTGCCCGTCGACGCGATTCTGGTGCAGGTCGGCTTTATCAGCTCGCTGGGCGCTATTAAGGACTGGCCGATCGAGATTAAAGGCAATTCCATTATGGTTAATTCACACATGCAGACCAGCCAGAAAGGGATTTTTGCCGCAGGTGATGTCGCCGGTTTTGATGGTAAATTAAAGCTCATTGTTACTGGGTTTGGCGAGGCTGCTACTGCGGCAAATTTCGCAAAAGCCTTGATTGATCCACACTCTCGAGCGTTTCCAGGCCATTCCAGCGAAATGAGCCCACAAACCGTTACTACGGTTAGTTAGGAGATTTTAGAAACTCCCGCCCCTTTGGTCCCTTTGGCTAAAGTAGTGCTGGCCTCAAGGTCAGTTAAGATTATAATAGGGTTGCATGACCCTAGGGTTTGGCAGTAAGGTAGGGGGCGTTTGGCGATGAGGAGGAATCGCCAATAATGAAAGGGCCACGTCGAGACCCGCTGGATATAATCAACTGGTGCGGTTTGAGCGTGCTGGGCAAGACGGAGAAAAAGTGAGGTATGGCGATGATCGTTGCATGGATCGCGTGAGGCGACAGGTGTGGATTTGAAGTTTTCGGGGTTAACTACTTTCAAGGTACTTGGCGTGGCGGCTTTGGCTATCTCGCTGGTATCTATTTGGCCGGGCTGTAAAGACAGTTCCGCTACGACCGGCGCAGCTTCACCCCAGACCCGTGGCAGCTACGTGACCGCCATTTATGCCTTGCCGGTGCCTCATGCTAAATTACTGGTCAATCCTGTCAGCAGCCCGGTTTGGCAGGCTATGACGTGGCGAAAGCTCACCCCCGCTCCGGGGCATTCGCGGATTTATGGGGTCACCCGTGTGGCTACAGCGCTGCGCCATGGTGCGCTATATGCGGCGTTTATATGCAGCGGTGACGGTTTGTGGTTTCAGGCCCACGCCCACCGTGCCGACCTCTGGCGACATGATGCCGCAGAGCTGTGGTTGGATACCTCCCAGGCGCAAAATGGAACTAATTTTCTGGAAATTGTCATGGCTCCCAATGGTCGGACCTATGAATGTTGGCATCGTGCAGTCGCTCCACCCCAACCGCGTGCCAACGGCAAAATTAACTTTGCCTATCCTTTCAGCTTGATCCCGTGCCAAACTCCCGGACTGACCGTCTTGTCGGGCCGCGGCACGTTTCGTGGCCAGAACGTGTGGACGCTGGTGGTGAAAGTTCCGTTGGCCCATTTGCCCAGGCCTTTGCGGGTGCTTTCACCCCAACCCCAAGTCGGTGTCAAATTCCGCATGAACCTCATTCGTTATGACTGGCATCTGGCCGATGGCAAACGCCGCCTGGTGCAGTACAATCTTTTTCCGGTAGCCACAGCCTGCCAGGCTTTTGCGCCATATCGCATGGGTGCCGTGGTGATTGGCTCCGGCCAGGCCATGAGCAATGTAGCGCTGCGATCCCGGTAAATTACTTACATGTACGTTTACGTCACGACGACGGGCGGACATCATCGGGGCGGACGGAAGTGCCCTGTCGAGATCGTGTTGTACCGTGTAGCCATAACCCGCGACAACGATCGACTTGGTGGGCTGTTCCAGACGCTTGGCCCACAGCGCCGGGGTTAGATAAAGAAGGATTGCCCGCCCCGAGTGCCTCTTGGCCTCTTGGACCCATGGTTGGGGCACAAGCCCGAACCGTGGCGGTTGCCCCAGCACAAAGATCGTCCTTATAATTGCTTGACCTTGGCGCGTTGCTAATGTCGGCGGTTGACAAATAGGGATTGAAAAACTCATGGCTTTTGATGTGCAATCTTTAATGCCCCCATTGGATGCTCCGGCTTGTTACCAGCCGCCGTTTGATATTCACGCCATTGTCGCCGGCGCACAGCGCATGACCGATGACCAGTTTCTGGATCTTTATCATCATGCTTCCCTGCCCGATTTGGGCCGGTGGGCATTTGCCGCGGCATCGCGGCGGCATCCGGAAGATCACCGCACCTATGTCATCGACCGCAACATCAACTACACCAATATCTGTACGGCCCGCTGTACCTTTTGTGCCTTTAAGCGTAACGACCCCGGTGCCGCCGATGCGTATACCTTGGATCGCGAAGCTATTTATCAGAAAATCCGTGAACTAATCGCCTTGGGCGGCACGCAGATTCTCATGCAGGGCGGCATGAATCCGGCTTTGCCGCTGAGCTATTACCAGGATTTGCTGCAAGGTATTCAGCAGCATTTTCCAGCGGTGCATATCCACGCCTTTAGTCCGCCGGAGTTTGTGGAATTCTCCCGATTTTTCAATATGCCTGTACCAACACTGCTGGCGAAGTTCAAGGAGTGGGGCTTGGCGACAGTGCCGGGCGGTGGCGGCGAGATATTTTCCCATCGCGTGCGCAGCCGGATTGGACCGGGCAAATGCTCCGGTGAAGATTGGCTGGATGTGATGAGTGCCGCCCATCGTCTGGGGATGTATACCAGCGCCACCATGTTGATCGGCCACATCGAAACGATTGAAGATAGGCTCGACCATCTGGCGCGGCTGCGGCAGCGGCAAGACTGGGCCTTGGCCAATGCCCCGGCCCATTACACCGCCTTTATTCATTGGACCTATCAGCCGGACAACACGCCTTTGGACCGCAAACGCAAGTGGACGCCGGATTCCGGCAAGCCTTTTGAGTTTGACGACGGCCGAACCGTGCGTCTGGCCGATGCCCACGAATACCTGCGGATGTTGGCTTTGGCCCGTCTCTACCTGGATAATTTCGCCAATATGCAAAGCAGTTGGGTGACGATGGGGCCGAAGATTGGACAGTTGGCCCTTTATTTCGGGGCCAACGACATGGGATCGGTGATGATGGAAGAAAATGTGGTCAGCAGCGCGGGAACGACGTATTGTCTTGGCCAAGAGCAGATATGCCGCCTCATTCGCGACGCCGGCTGGATTCCCGCACAACGCAATCAGTATTACCAGGTCTTGCGGCGGCATGACGGGGCGGATGCACCGGATCTGCGACCGCGGAAGGCGGCAACTTTCCCCCTTCGACAACATAAAATTACACCCCAGGAAGCGGGGGCCTACCGGGCGATGCGGGTGAAAACCGATTCCTCAGGCGTTGAACCTCTCGCCAATCCTACGTAGCCCGGTCGTGCACGGCAAAACCGCCCCCAAAAAGGTCCGCGGCTCCCTCCGTCGCCGCGCCTGCTGACCGTTGAGCTCGGCTCCTATGTTTGCTGCGTCCATGGGTGGGTGATATAAGGGAGTTACACGTCGGCGGGAGGTTTGCTAAATGAATCGACAAATATATCTGGATCTCGCGGCCAAGGGCGCACGCATACCTGTGGGAACCGATCTGGTACTGCGCCAGTGTGCGGACCCCGAGGCCATTGAGCTTGATGGTCGACGATTGGCAAAGGTGTGGATGCGGGCGGCGGATACGTATCAGACATCGTTGGCTTTTCCGGTGATGGACCTGATGCTGGAAAAGGCGGCCCTGCTAGGCTTGCTTGAAATTACCGAAGATGCCCGGACCTTTCATTTCCAGGCCGGTTCCGATGCCGGACTGGTGGCTCGCCTGCAAACGCATCTGGCCAGACCCTTGCCGCCGCGGATGCAGGCACATGTCGACGCGATCCGCGTGATCGCCCAAAGTGGATCAGGCCGGTACATCCCGATGGGCATGAGCATCGGTCCAGTGAGTTTGATGACCAAGCTGCTGGCGGATCCGATCACGCCGTTGTTTATGGCTGGTAGCGGTACTACAGCTATGGACGATGAGGATGTCCGGATGTTGGACGTGGCAAACGAGTTGGCGGTGTTGATGGTGATCCGGTATGTACAAGCGCAGATAGACGCCGGCGCGGCGGCGGTGTTTATTGCCGAGCCGGCGGCCAATCTGGCCTATTTTTCACCCCGGCAGATCGAGGGTGGCAGCGAAGTATGGCAGCGCTACGTGATGATGGGCAACCGTCGGATTGCGGATTTACTCCAGCAGTATGGGGCCGACCTTATTTTTCACTGCTGCGGCGAATTGACCGATGCAATGGTCAAAAGCTTTGGCAGCTTAAATCCCGTCGTTCTTAGCTTGGGGTCCTCTCGCAAGCTCTGGGAGGATGCGGCTTTGGTGCCTGCGGATACCGTACTTTATGGAAATTTACCCACCAAGTTGTTTTATTCCGATGAAACAATGCCGGCCGAAAAAGTCGCCGATATGACTTGTGAACTATTGCGAAAAATGCGCCAAGCCAATCATCCATTTATTTTGGGCAGCGAATGTGATGTGCTAAGCGTACCCGGCAGCGAAGCGACCATACAACGGAAAATTGCGGTGATGCTGCACTGTTCCTGTGCGTAATCGCTTACGGCAATATTGGAATAAACCAGCGGGTGATCGGATATTCCATGGCCGATTGCAGAGAGTACGTGCCGCCACCTGTGGCCGATGGGGCATTGTTGAATTCCACCGCAGGCACGCTTTCCACACTGCCATCCAGGAAGCCCACATTGCCTTGGCCATTGTGGCGGGAACTTAAATGATCGCCTCCGTTAAATGCCGGAGGGTCCAGCACTTCATCGTTGAAGGGCGAAAGCAGGGCGGATTCTTCAATAAACACCGCAAAACGGTTATTTTGAATGGCGGCGGCCCGCAGCGGATAGGTCCACGGCGTGGAAGGATCGCCGCCGGATGCTGTCGGCGGATAAATGGTGGCCAGAGTGGCGGACTGGGAGTTGACCAGAGAATTAACCGAATAGCTCCAATAACCACCTGTGGTCGATGGCCCAACATTTATCTCACCGCAGCCCGGAAGCGCACTTGGCCCCATCGTCAATGCGGTAGCGGAACTGCGATTGCCCATATCATCCGGGCACATAAATATCTTGGCGTATTGTGGATTGAGCGGTGGGGGGCTGCCCGGCGCGGGCGTGGTGGACGTGGGAGAAATCGTATAGGGCGTAGCGGTGCTCATCTGCGCCAGCGAACCATTGAGCTGATTGTAGAGAATGCCCGCTTGCAAACGCCAGTCTTGTTGGTTACTCCAAAAGTCTCCGGTAAGTGTGCCCGCGTAAGGCGGATAGTTTACGGGATGAGGAAAAATCAGACCGTCAGGAGGAAAAAAACCGTTGTCTGTGACGAAATACTCATTCAGCGCTTGGCCTAGCTGACGCATATTGCTGGCGCAAACGATCTGCTCGGCACTTTGCCGGGCGGAGGCCAAAGCCGGTAGCAGCAGAGAAATAAGCAAGGCGATGATGGAGATGACTACCAAAAGCTCGATGAGCGTAAAGCCGCGATTCTTCATAAAAATGTACCTCTACTTTGGCCTCGCGTTACAAGGACCGTAAATGCTCCCAATGCTGCTTCGATCTACTCTTGGGCAAGCAGCCCGCAATCCCATGACCCACCGCGCCACGGCTGTAGCGTAAACCTGGCGGACTAAATGATAAACGCGCATTGCTTGATTTTGATGCGAAAGTTAGCTTTTTTTACCAAAAATTGGTTATCGGGCCGTGCCCGGCGAAAAATGCAGGCCAAAACTGGCCGCTAGTGCGATGGAGAGTGTGTTGAGTCAAGGAGATGAAAGTTCTCCTCGAGTCGATGTTCCGGCTCGTAGTCGAAGGTAACCGCGTTGCCGCGAGGCAGGGTGGAAAGCAACCGGAGACGAACAA
>JAJYZF010000217.1 GCA_021800165.1 Planctomycetota bacterium
GTTATCGCGACTCATCCCGGCGAGACGCTGGTGTTGACTCCACACTGATGCCGGCGCTTTCAGACCGGGATTCCAGACGGTTACCGATAACAGCATCTCGCGGATACGGCAGCAGGTGGATGATCCGGTATGCGGCAGTGCCGTCAAGGGCGCTCCGCGTGAAACAGGACGATCCGCAGTTGTTTCGCCGCGTCCATAGGGTCGGCAGCCCCGTTTCCCGCCCGATAGAATCAGCAAACGCTGCGTGGAGCAGGCCGCATTATCCGCACTCGCGCCCGGTTGCGCTCCATAACTATAATCTAATACTTTTTACTTGGAATAATCCGGCAAAACGCTAACATACGGCTCGCATCCGGACGATATGAGGGATGTGCTGATCGGATATCGCAACGACAAATCAATTGCGGATCGGCCAAGGTGAGTAAAAAATTGTGGAGTTGGAGAGATGATCATCAGATCGCCTTCAGTTTCAGGCTGCAGGTTTGTGCAGGATGTTCGTTGTGACGATTGCACCGAGGTCTGATTGCATGGAGGGAGTGAGAGGTTTATCACGCGCCGTTGAGAGTCAAGTCGGCGCCATCGACTGATACCACAGGTTGCGGTCGCAGCATGTCGCGAGTGTCGGTCGCCACAAAAAAGTCGGTTTGCACACCTTGCGGGCGGTGTACCTGCGAGAGAGAGAGTGATGAGGTGTCCAACTGGACTCGCTCGCCCCCGGAGGCAGGGGGAGAGCTACGTCCCGGCAACTCTACGGCTCACGCCGGAGAGTTGTCGGGCTTTTTTATTTTTGCATCGGATTCGAAAAGTTCCTCGCAACAATCCATTGCGGGTGGCAGCGTTACCCCGAACGGATGCACGCACTTTTGGCCGGCCACAAAAGACTGGCCGTCGGCAACCAGCCTGTCGCGATCGCACATTGCGGACAATTTAAAGACCGACTGTCCCAGGGTTGATTCGGGTATTATGCTGGTCCCAAACTGTCGGCGGGTGATGGCTTTCCGTCGGCGGTAAAGGAGTTATCACACGCGGTGGCCGGAGCACCGACAACATCTTAGATTAAGCGGTCTTTTACGACCAACGCGTGAAGGAATGACCTGGACAGATATGGGTATCGAGCTGGATTTTGATCTGATTGTGGTCGGCGGTGGGCACGCCGGGGCGGAGGCGGCATGGGCGGGGGCAAAATTGCTCTCCGGCACCGGCCGCGTCGCCTTGATCACCATGGACCCCGCCGCCATCGGCCGCATGAGTTGCAATCCCGCCATCGGCGGTCTGGCCAAGGGGCAGATGGTGCGCGAGATCGACGCCCTTGGCGGACTCGGGGTGACCGCTCGCGCCCAAGAGATAACCGAAGCCCGCCACCACCATGGCGTCGGCGTCGTCCCGCGCGAGCGCCCTCTTGAGCCAATGGTTGCCCCGGGCGGTTGATTTCGGCCCGCCGTCCAAATAGTAAGCCACCGCGAGCAGAGCCATCGCATGCGTGTCGCCGAGCCTTGCCGCTCCCCGTAGGCGTGCCACCGCCCTCGGGTAGCTTCGCGGGATACCGACGCCTTCAATGTCCATGGCGCCCAAGGTGACATCTGCCCGGGTGGATCCCCGCCTCGCCGCCTCCGCAAGCCAGCGCCTGGCCTCGGCGAATGCCGGTGCACCGCTGCGGCCCGAAACCTGGGCGGCTTCGCCATCTCCGAGGGACAGCGCGCCCAAAGTCACCATGGCCTTCCTTGACCCGGCGTGAGCCTCCCTTTCCAGGAGCCTAAGCGGCTTCTTGCGGATGTTCCCCGCCGGCTCGTAAAGCTGCGCCCAAATGAAGCCGCGGTACTCGGCGAGCCCGGAGGCGCCGACGTTTGGCGAAGGAAGGGACTTGCTGAGCAACACGCCAAATTCGGGCGAAAAACTGACCCGGGGTTTGGGCCTCGTGGCCCCAACAGGTTTGCCGATTGCGGCTGGGTTATTAAGCCCCGCGGATACTAAAAGCGCAAGGGCGATGGCGGCCAGCCCGAGCCCCAGCCCGCCACCGTAAGGCCACCTAGCCAAGTACCTATCCGAATCATTCATAAACCATCCCAGCCTCATTGGTTGAACCAGCCTTCCCAGTACCGCCCCGCTCATCCCAACGGGTTCCCGTGCGGAATCACATAGTTGTAGCTCGTTGGGTACTCGTAGGGCCGCTCCAATTTTCGCGCAAGCCTGTCACCTTGGCACATTATCTGGCGAACGACGGAGCGAGGCAACGGCACAGGGATGACGACGGTGTAGGACGCCCCTGTTCCGTACGACGCGCCGATCCCCTCTCCCAGTTCCGCGGTTCCGGTGTAGGCCGGGCCGATGGGGGTGTCCATGACGCTGTCCGTGACGCTCCCTGCGTCGCCCACACCGGCCGTGATCGTTGTGTCGGAAGAGAGCCCACCCATGCTTGAAACGGTTGGCGCCGTCGAGCCCTGGACGCCGACGCCGGTGAATTCGCTGAAGCCCCACCCAAGGCTGAAGCCGACGGTGATCGGTATTCCAACGCCGCCACTCGAGTCCGCGGCGAGGCCGATGCTCCCCGAGGCACCGACCGGGCCGATTTCGCCGGAGGCCCCGCCCACAATCGATATGACATCCAGCCCGCTCGCATCCACATTCCCCACCGGCGAGGAATCGACGAATTGATAGGTATTGGCACCATTGATGTATTGGGCCGGGTCCTGCTCCATCCATCGGCCGAGGCTCGGCGAATAGTCGCGTTCCCGTTCATAA
>JAJYZF010000218.1 GCA_021800165.1 Planctomycetota bacterium
CGTCAAAGGGAGTCGCGGATGTTTTGCACCCGCGCCTCGAGTTCGGCCAAGATTGCGTCCAGATTTTCCCGTGGCATGTAATCGCCTCCTCAAAAGCGGAAGTATAGCACGCAATCAAAAATTCGGCTCGATTCGGATCAGGTGTCTACCCGTTCACGCGTGGCAAATTTTCTGGGCACTCTCCCACCTTTATAGATTCCCGCTTATCGCGTTTTATTGCTGTTCGCGGTTAGCCGGCAAATTGAATGGGCCGGTGACCACCATCGCTACCCGCGTGACTCGCACCCGCGCCGCATACCGCGGCATGAAACTGGGTATGAGTGACGCCGCCCGCCGTTTGATTCCACCTGCCCAGCGCGTTATGTTTCGCTGCAGAAGTTGAAATGTTGGGGCTGGTATGGTCGCCATCGGTGAAAATTCAATGCCCGGACCGGAGGCGATTCGCCGAACGCAGCCGCTGGTGAATAATCCGTATCAGGGCGGAATCAATCTTTACGGCCACGTCGATTCTTGGCCGGAGGGAAGTGTGGATGCGGAGGGGACGCAGCGGTTCACGTCGACCCCAATTCGGCCCGCCCCACCACCGGGCTCGGCGGGGGCATCGCTTCAGCAATATTCCGGCCGCGACTCGAAGAATTACCCGTCGAATCTCCCACCCCCGTACGACGGGGTTGGTGGCGTGCCCCTCGGTCCCCTGGCGTCTGGCGGATGGCACTTCACGGGCCTGACACGTAGAGAGGTTGTCGGCTACGCGGACATCCACACCGTGAAAATCGGTAATGGATGCGCCAGGCTCGGACATCCGGTGTATGCGCCCACCGCGCAGATCGCACGGGGCGGAAATGCGGCGCCGGAGTGGGCGTCGGACCTGGTGGATGGGATGGTCGGGATAGGTGTTGCCTTTGTAGTGGCAGCAGCCAGTTCCGAAACAGGCCCTGGCGCAATTTTAGTGGGCGGAATAGTTGGCAGGTCGGCTGCCGCAGGGGTTAACGGCCTTATGACCGGCGATCCCCTCCAGACGAGGTGGATACGCGTCTATGGCCCGACGTGGGTTGGGCAATCATGGGTGGAGGTGGGCAGGTGAACTCCGCTATTCCTGTTGGTGAGCCAGCGGTACAGGTGGTTACCGTTAAGCAGAAAACACTGAGGCGCTACGCCCGTATAACCCGCTTCATGGCGGCGGCACCGGGTGTCCTGTTGCTCTATTGGTGCCTCGAAGGGATTGCGAGGCTTGTGGGATGCAACGTTATTCCTGCGGGAAGCCCACACGCACGATTTTTTTTGTTGATGGTCTTGGGAATCGGTTGCCTCCTTGTTCTCGCGATTACATGTCGCGTTCCCGCCCACGGCATGGGCATCCTGTGCGTGCCGGACGAGATGTTGGATGGGAACTCATGCGGAACCATGGTGAAAATGCCTGCGGACGCCGCCGCAAGGTTGGCGGCGAAGGTGATCGCCGAAGACGCTGGGGCGCACGCGGGCATCGGGATACTGGTTCAAGACGGGCAGGGCATATGCTACATCGTTGGAAGTTTGCGCCCGCCGATAGGGGCCCCAAAGGGCATAAGGGTAGCCTCAGGTGCTTGCCCAGCTGCAACAGGACTGTGCAGAGTGGTCGCAATCAAGCGCTTTGGCAGTTGGGGCCCGCGTTACTTCGTAGGCGACGGCGTCGTAGCCGGATTGCTCGGCGCGGTCTGCTACCAATTGCTGTCGAACATTGACGGCGCGGCAGAACAGGCAATTTTCTCGGGGCTGGCATTCTTGGCTTGGGAGGGAGCTGTGGCGTGGTGCCGCCGATCTGGCCCCGTCGACGTGGTGCTCTCCGCGTTTCTGCGCCGCGCCGGCGACGCGCCGTCGGCGGGCGCAAGCCAATCCACCGACGGAACAGGGCCGGGGTTGGCCAGCCCGCTGCGCGAAAGCTGAGTGCCCGTTTTTTACCGCTCCAGTCGGAGATGGATAAACGGGTCTTTGGCATGGGTTATGATCAGGTGCCGAACAACGAGTCCGTTTTATGTCCAACCACAACCCAGTTCGCGACAATACCGGTGATGAGAAGATGGACATCTTTCGGGGTGGTGCTCATGAGATGGCCAATGTTTCTGATGCTTGGTAAACGTCCGGCAATGTGCATCGGGCGGGGGATATCTGCGTCGTGCAGATTCTGATCTGTCGATTGGATTTTCCGGAGCAGATCGATGGATCGGCACGGCAGGAAGTTTACGTTACCTGAGCGGCAGACCGCATCTGCGGCAACCACCCATCACGGCATTTTTTCGGCGCCGCCCCAGCGCGTTATGGTCCAATAGTTATCTGTCTGAAGCCGTTGTGGTCGCGGCTGCCTGCTTGCGTCCCCAATAATCCCACCCTCTGCATTCCACCGCGTCCTTTGCGGTAAAAATAATATCAAATCGAAATCAGAAGGCCTAAAGGGGCCGTACTATAAACCGGGTTGGTCCAGTGCCGAAATCTTCGTGTGAGAAAAAGCAAATGACCTCATGCCGCAGGCATCAAACCGTACAACGTCCGCGTCCCACGGGCTCCACTGCGGTGAAAAAAAACAATCCTTATCGTGCGCGGCTCGATACCTGCATGATCCTTTTCTCAGCCGCGTACCCCTTCGACCGCCACTGCCGGCCCGGGTATTTCCCTCCTTGATCACGTCACCGGCGATACAACCGTCGGCACGCCAAGTGATGTCGAATGATCTGAAAAAAG
>JAJYZF010000219.1:0-2283 GCA_021800165.1 Planctomycetota bacterium
CATTTTGCCGGGGTGCTGAGGCCCAATGGGTTTGCGGTGATCCGCAATGCGGGCAGCAACCCGCCACTTCCTGGCACGCCGATTCGCTTAGCCGAGCGCATTCTTCCAGCAGCGTTGGGATCAACGCGGCCTTAAATTCCTGTGCCAGCAACTCGAAATCTCGAAAGGTGGTTCCCCGTAGCCGCTTACTCCCATCCGCTGGAATCACCCGCTCCAACGCATCGTGAAATGTTTGCGTGATCCTCTCCAACGCTTCTTGACGAGTGGTCGCTGCTGGCATGTTTATTCCTCCTTGAATAGCCGTACAACACCGCCGATCCACTTCCTATGGACCGATCTTCCCCCATTCTACCAAATCCCACCCACGACATAAACTGTCACAGGCCCGGCTGCGCTAAAAGATTTTCCTTGCATTGCCTGAAACACTTGTTATACTCATTGTTGTAGCCACCGCAGGTCGCAATGGCGGGGTTATCGAAAAATGCGCCTGACCAAGACGCAAGCCGTGAGGCCGAAAACCCGTAGCGACCGCCAAGTGGATTGATCCGTCGCCGGAAGGTGCCTGAACGCAAGTCTCCTCAATATCTGGCACCCAACAGGACGCGATGAATCTGCTTTCCAGAAAAAGCGGTGGCTTTTTTCGTTTTTGCAATCCGCCGGCCTTTCTGGTTACAATTTGATGGTTAAAAATGGAATCCGCAAGGCCGAGGCTGTGGCAGCGAAGGTTCCGACTTAAAGAAACCAGGCACGCCGCGGATTGGATGGCAAAGTTTATGAAATGCTCATGCTATGCACATCGTTTACCGAACCGTCCGATGTTGTGATGAGCATTAAAAGTTAAGTTGAACACCGTTATTTTCCAGGAGATTTTTCCCATGGCTAAACCAACCCGCAAAGAACTCTTGCAGCACCCCATAGAACACATCGACATCACCCGAGAACCCGGCATTGTATCATTGGTGGAAGCGATGAAATCCATGGCTTTCTCCGCCCGCGATTTATACCGCGCTTCGGACATTTACGACCGCATGTTACGCGACACTTCCTGCGCGGTTATCTTAACGCTGGCCGGGTCGCTGATTTCCGCGGGCCTGAAAAAGATCATCGTGGATCTTCTAGAAAATAACATGGTGGACGCCATTGTCTCCACCGGGGCCAATATCGTTGATCAGGATTTTTTTGAGGCTCTGGGTTTCCGCCATTATCTTGGATCGCAGTACATGGATGACGCCACCCTGCGTGACCTGCATATCGACCGCATTTATGATACGTACATTGATGAAGACCAGCTCCGTATCTGCGATGACACCACCCGGTTGATCTGCGATTCACTGCCCGCCCGGCCGCATTCCAGCCGGGAATTTATTCAGGCCATGGGCCGATACCTGGTGGACCACGCCAAAAACCGTCAAAGCATCGTTTTAACCTGTTACGAAAAAGGGGTGCCTATTTTCTGCCCCGCATTTTCCGATTGCTCGGCGGGCTTCGGCCTAATTGTCCATCAACTGGCCCGGCCCGATGCCCACCTGAGCTTGGATTCCGCCAAGGACTTCCGCGAACTCACCCAAATCAAGGTGATGAACCGCGAGACCGGCATTGTGATGATCGGCGGGGGTGTACCCAAGAATTTTACCCAGGATATTGTCGTGGCGGCGGAAATACTCGGAGCCGACGCCCCCATGCACAAATATGCCATTCAAATCACCGTGGCCGATGTGCGCGACGGGGCTTTGTCCAGTTCCACGCTGCGCGAGGCCAGCAGTTGGGGCAAGGTGGATACCGTTTATGAACAGATGGTCTATTCCGAAGCCACGCTGGCCCTGCCGCTGATCGCCGGCTATGCCTACCATAAAAAGGGCTACAAGGCCCGCAAAGGCATGAATTTCGCTGCCCGGCTCAATACCATGGACAAAGCCTCCAAGAGCAAATTAACAGAAATTACCAAGGTGCGTCCGGCCCGGGAAACACGACGACTGCAGCCCGCCAAAAATTCCCGCCGCACCACAGCAACCGGTGCGGTCTAAGCAGCGTCGCCGTACCATCGTCCATCCCCAGGTCGCAACTGTGGCACGGCCCCCACCGGCTGGGGCACCTTACCATGGGTGGCGAAGCCAAACGGCATCTGCTACCATACAAACTCTTCGGCGGGGCGTAGCTCAGCTTGGCTAGAGCGCTTGGTTCGGGACCAAGAGGTCGCAGGTTCAAATCCTGTCGCCCCGATTGATTAAAAGCCAATGAATCATCACTTTTTACAGTGCCCACGCGGGTTTCCTCGCTATGTGG
>JAJYZF010000219.1:2293-2701 GCA_021800165.1 Planctomycetota bacterium
ATACGTGTGCATGGAGAGGAACCGGTGGGAACCGCAAAGTGCCCGTTTTGGTGCCATCCTTGGTGCCACTATTGGTGCCACAGTCATCAAGCGTTCCGGTAGCCATATTTTTTTGCTGCTGCGGGTCCATGGGCGGGGTCCACAAGGGCAGAGCATTTACCGCATCGGCGCTGCCCAGCATACCGCCGTCGGTGTATACCCGCATGGTCAGGTCCATCTGGCTGTGGCGGGCCAATTCCATAGCCACCCTTGGCGACACCCCGGCCTTGCTTAAGCCGGTGATAAAGCTGTGCCGCAATGCGTGAAAATCAACCACCCGCCCGTCTGGGCCCTTGGGATTGATCCCTGCGGCCAACAGGTGCGACTTAAAGCGTTTTCGGCCCGGCATATCAAATACCGGGTCCGCAT